>DAISJD010000003.1:0-82042 GCA_036821645.1 Aliidongia sp. | reverse complement strand
GGGTAGGGGGCTCAATGCCGATGCCCCCATGCCACCGCCCGATCAATGCAGGCACCGAAATCATCTTCGCCGATCGCGATATTGGCCGCCTTGCCTGCGCGACAGCGCGTTCAAACAGGTCCGCGCGTAGGGCCGGATCGACGAAGTGCAGTGACGGGATCGATCTCTATCGCGCATGGCCGCGACAGGCCGCAGGATCCGCTTCATCCTCATTTCTCGCTCTTTAATAGAATAAATTGGCTGTAAATTCAACTTTTGATTTATATAGGGAATCAGGAGGGAGAGCAATATGAACCGGGAAGAAACCCATGCTTTATTTCGGCAGGGTCGTGATGCGTGGAATGCGTGGGCCCAGGGGATGTTGGATAAAAAAGCAGAGATGGTTGCTGATGGACGAGAAGAAGAATGGAAACAAGAGGCAGAAGCTTTTCGGGTTGGGCTTGCGCAATAAGTTGCGGATGAAATAGCCCGGATCAGGGATGCGCCCCTTGGCACAGGTGTTCGGCCACCCATTGGGAATAGAGTTTGGCCCCGATATGGTTGAGATGGCCGTCATCATACCAATAATCGAGGTTATAGATCGCGGGAAATGTCAGAAGATCCGGGAACAGGACCGGGATTTGCGGGTATTTTTCCAGAAAAAACTGCCGGATCGCCGGCTCGTTCGGATAGACGCTGGGCGGCATCAGGGCGAATTTCTGGGCCTTGATCCGGTCGAGATAGGTGAATTCTTCGGCAAAAACCGGGGCCCAGACTTCGCCATCGATCCGTTTATGTTGCGCCTGGTCAATCCAGTCGGCCAGACGCCGTTTGAAGGCGGTGCCGTTTTCATTATCGGGAAAGCCGGGCATATGTTCCGAATATTGATCGAAATGTGCGCGCGGTAATTGTTTATAGCCCAGCCTTATTTCGGGGAACGGAATGAACCCGCGATCTTCATCCGCGACCTTGGTCAAATTTATATTGAAGACCGCATCCTGATAGACCTGATCTGCAAGACCGATGCCCAGTTTGTGATAAAGATACATCTCAACCAACAACCAAATATGGTCCCATCGTTCTTTGTTATTGTTCGGATTGGCCCAGGCATCGCGTAGGGCGGGAATGAAATTTTTCCATGACATGAAATGCTGTAAAAAGGTCGATCGCAGGCTTTCTTCGATCACGCCGTTATTGCGCGGTTCAAACAACAGATGGCGCAGATGCTTCGGCGGGTTGGTCTTGATTTCTTCCAGTAAGGCCAAGGCATGGAGAAAGGATTGACCATCGACGGCGAAATTGAACGAATGGGTCGGACAGCCGCGTTCCGCCGTGACCCGGTCGATCTCCTGAATGTCGATGCCCCGCATCACCCGACTGGTGCCCAGGAAAATCGTGTCGATCTCATCGCGATGCTGGCGATACCAATCGATCTTGCTGCGCATATAAAGGGTGGTGATGGGCATGGGTTCTACCCAATCCATCGCCACGCGCAAACTCGATCCGGTCAGGATAAACCCCAAAAGACAAAGCCCGCCATAGCACGCCATGTTTTTGAATAGGGTCCGAGACGGCGGTTTGATCGAAAAATCTCTGAACAGATACCGAATATCATAGAATAAATAGACGGATTTTAGCGTAATATACTGAACATTTCTGGTAAGAAACGGGCGGAAATCGGCAATAATGCCGTTGATTATGATTAATAAAACCGCGACTATCCCGCCGATCGATGCCCATGACGCACCGGGCAGACCCACCCACAGGATATAATCGCCCGCCGCCGGGATGCCACCCTGAGGGGCCGCATCGGGTGCGGAAAAATAGAGATTGCCATGCCAAACGGAATAGCGCCCGCCCCCCTGGGTGCGAATGGCGTCATGGGCCTGACCGCTGGGGCCGAGGGCCTGCCAATACCCGCCGCAGCCGATCCATTCGGGGCGCAGGGTAAAGGCGAGGGTGCCGGTGCAGAAATCTTGCCAATTCCCGCCATCCTGGGTCCCGGTTCGGCGATAGAGCCTGCTATCGAGGGGGGTGCCGTCTTCGGAAAGGGCCGGATCGTTAAGGGCGGCGACGAACGCCTTGCCCTGTTCGACGGTACTTTTGCCGATTGAAACGGGATAACCCAAGGGGGGCCAAGGGCCAAGGCAGGCAGCAAGCGTCAATGAACCGAGGACTAAGATAACAAAAAACCGAATGACCAAACGCACGCTCGCCCCAACAAACCTCGGGTTTAAAAAACACTCCCTTCAATAGCGAAAAAAAGTCCCCGATGCTAGTGCCGATCGCGCTTGGGCGGGATGGGGGCGGTGCTGCACGCTCACAGCATTGTGCGATAGCGAAACGGCGTCGTGCCCGTGACCTTGCGAAAGGCGGTCGAGAAATGGCTTTGACTGGAAAAACCGACCTGAAGCGCCAAGTCCGACAGGGGGATCGAACGATCCATCAGCAGGGCTTTCGCCCGTTCGATCCGGCGATGCAATTGATAGCGATGGGGGGTAATGCCCATCGATTGCTTGAAACTGCGGCAAAAGTGGAAAACCGACAGATTGGCGGTTTTTGCCATCTCATCAAGCGAGATATCGTCGCAAAGGTGCGCCTCGATCAGGTCGGTCACCCGTGCAAGGGCCGCAGGGTCGAGGCCGCCCTTGCGCCGGGGTTCGGGATTGGCGGGTTGAAATTTCAACCGCATCAAATGAATGGCCAAAAGATGCGCCATACTGTCGGCAAACAATGTCGAACCGAACGTGGGATGCACGACCTCGGCGAACAGGTCATTGACGATTTGGTTGAGGGTATGATCGGCGATGGCGAAAAGATCCGGGATGAGATCGGCCCCCGCAACCGGCGTTTTTTCCGCCATTTCATGCAAAAGCGACGGGCAGAGATAAAGATCGATCCGGTTGCTTTGTCCGCGCCATTGCCAGGTGCTGGGCTGATTGGCGGTCGTGATCGTAATGCTGTGGGCGGCATGGCGGGCGCTATCGACCCCGTGCGGGCGGGTCCGGGTCAGATCGGCCACATCCAAATGACAGGTGACGAGATGGTGTGTGACGGCCGGGCAGAAAACCGTCGCATCGAGCCCCGTGCGGTGCGCCAAGACAAGGTTGGTCCAGCCGAGCCGCTCGCTTGTGATTTCTGGGCGACAAAGGGCGAATGTGTCATGCGGGGTTATGATGTCGGTGACGGTGGATGGTGTCAACATCCGGGTTATACTTTCATCCTGAGGATAAAGACAAAAAATTAAGAGAAATCCTCATAAAAACGCAGGATTCATCTCAATCAATAAATACATTTCTCATTGAGGCGAGATGATGAACCTTCCCTATTTTTTCGATGAATTGCGGCCGGATAATAACTATGTTTAATTGCATGCCAAGTTAATCTTTTTAGATTGATTTATGAATTTTTTATTATTGAAATGTATATTAATGGTATTAATTAGCATACCAATTCTCTATCCAAAGACTTGAAGAAACAGACGAGGATGATGGATTAATACCATCAAGCCATAACGGAATAATAAAAGTAGATTTTGTAAAATATAAAGGAATCATCGGCAATTTTTCTTGATAGTAAATTTGAAATTCTTTCCAATATTCCTTTCTTTTGTTGTAATTTAATTCCATGTTTATTTTTTTAAATAGGTTTTCTAAATATTGATCATTGATTCTGGCGTAATTGCTGCCGGTATATCCATTTTCTTGTTTCGGTATATAAATTGTCCCATAGGCATCGGCGGGCGGGCGTTCCGGCAGGTAGGTCCAGCCGACCAAGGCCAAATCATACCGGCCCTCTGGCAATGTCTTTGCTGCGAGGGTCGAGACGGATTCTTCTCGGATGACGAGATCGATGCCGACTGCGCGCCATTGGTTTTTCATATCTTGGGCCAATGCCGAACGAATGGGGTTGCCGGTGGTCGTGACCAAGGAAAACCGTAAGGCTACGCCGTCGGCGCGCACGCCGATGCCATCGCGGCCCGGAAAAAAACCGGCCTCAAACAAAAGGCGTGCGGCTTTTTGCGGATCGAAAGGTTCGGGCACGAGGCTAGGGTCGAAGGCTGGGTCTTCGGGGGCAATGATCCCGGTGGCGCGATCGATGTTGCCATTGAACAAGACCTTGATTTCTTTCTCCCGGTCGAGGGCCGAGAGCAGGGCATGACGCACGCGCGCATCGGCCAGGGCCGGATTGGCATGATTGGGTAGAATCAGTTCGTAGCTCAGATTGTTTTTAAAAACATAATGATAAGATTGCGACCGTTTGGCTTGTAAATCCATGCCTTCTCTAAAACTGAGGCCGATTTCGCCTGGGATATAGTCGACTTCGTTAATTAACAGGGCAGCCTGTAATTTTGCTGAATTTTCAAAGAGATTGATCGTAATCGTGGTGAAAGAGGGTTCTTTGCCATGCCAGAATGGATTGAGGCTGAGGGTGACGGCCTTTTTTTCCGTATAGTCGGAAACAAGATAGGGACCAAGCCATAGGCCGGGGTTGGTTGGGTTGCGTGTATACGTCGATTTATTGACATAATCCATGCTGTCAAGAGACTGTTCGACGATCTTATTTTCGATATGATAAGGAACGATAAAGAATTCAGGTAGTAAATTATATTGAAAATCCAAATTTTTTGTCTCTATAGTAAAATTTCTATCATCAATAATAACGATATCCTGAATTTTTTGATAATCTGAATTCGTATTTAGGAGTATATTTTTATTTTTTACCAATGACCATGTGAAAAGAACGTCACGGCTTGTGACGGGAACCCCGTCGCCCCAAAATAAATTTCCCCTTAGTTTGAAGGTTATTCTGATGGTTTCTGTCCCATCATCATGGGGGATGATCGTGGCTCCTTGATTGTCCAATGTGGGGATATTGGCGCACAGATAACAGGCAACAGTGCCGGATGAATCGTGAGAGGTGAGAGGGCGTTGAATAAAGCCAAGCAAAAACGACTTTGCATGGGTCAGATTAAATAAAGGATTCAGTTGATCCGGAAATTGTTGAATGCCAATTTTAAGTTCCTGATGTTGATGTTCTGATGACTTTATCAAAAAAAATGGTGATATGAATAAAATTATAAAAGTAAAAAATCGTATTGTTAGTATCATATTTAAAATATAACTCATTTTTTGATGTCCATGTTTGGTTTATTGTTTAGGTATAGATTGAGTGATTGGTTTTCTATCGCATTGCGTATCGTTCTGTTGACAGATCTTGCGATAAAATCAATAACCAATAGTCGCCTTTCAAGCTTTTGTCATCAAACTGTTCGCTTCTTTCTTTATTTCTTATTAAAAACTTTTGATTTTTATTGGGTATTTCAATTTCTACACTAATAGGTTTTATGATAAAATTATTTCATTAATAAAAAAATAAACAAAGGTCGCCCAACCAAAAATAAACATATTTTCGTATTCATCTGGGTAGGGATTTAAATTTTTGCTTGTAAAAAACCGATCTTCCCGGCCTCGGCGACGCAGGCGGACAGAATGCCCGTCTGAAAGGCCCCGGTATCGAGCCCGATGCGATTGGGACGCTGGATGATGGTTTCGCTGATCGTGTGGCCATGGATGATGCAGGCCCCGTGATCATCCATGCTGGACAGAAACGGTTCGCGCACCCAGATCAAATCCTGCACAGTCTGCCGGTCAAGGCCGATACCGGGCATGATGCCGGCATGCACCAGGAAAAAATCCCCGTCTCGCCAAAAGGGACGCAAGCCGGTTAAAAATCTGAGGTGATGCTCCGGCATGGCCGCCGCCAAGGCCGCGCGCGCCTCGGCCACATGGCGTGGATTGCCCGGATCGCGCGGCGGTGCGACGCCATAGGAGGATAGGGTTGCCCCGCCGCCATATTTCAACCATTCCCACGATGGTTTTCCCGACACCAGAAAATCGATCAAAGCCTGTTCGTGATTGCCGAGCAGGGCGATACAGTCGAAACCGGGCAGCGGGCGTGTGGCAAGATGGTCGATCACGGGGGCGGAATCGGGGCCGCGATCGACATAATCGCCCAGATAAACGAGACGATTGCAGGGAGCCCCCGCGCGTTCTGCATCTTTCGCGATGAGATCCAACAGGGTGACGAGAAGGTCGTACCGGCCATGAATATCGCCGATCGCATAGAGCCGTGTCCCTGGCGACGGGGCCGGGATCATCATGTCCAGGGTGGATTTAATTGCGGGGGGCATGTTTGGAAAGAATGCGTTGCAAGGTCCGCCGATGCATTTTGAGACGGCGGGCCGTTTCGGAAACATTGCGGTCGCATTGTTCGAAGACCCGTTGAATATGTTCCCACCGCACGCGGTCGGCCGACATCGGATCTTCCGGCGGCGGCGGTAAAGCCGCGTCCCGCGTCAACAGGGCCCGTTCGACCGCGTCCGCATCGGACGGTTTCGGCAGGTAATCGATCGCCCCCGCCTTGACGGCCGCAACGGCGGTCGCAATATTGCCGTACCCCGTCAACATGACGATCCGGGCGGACGGACGGACATCGCGAATGGCGGCCACGATATCGAGGCCATTGCCGTCGCTGAGCCGCAGATCCACCACGGCAAAGGCGGGGGGATTCTGCTGTGCCGCCGCGATCCCGGTGCTGACGCTTTCGGCTGTGGCGACGATAAAGCCGCGCCGTTCCATCGCGCGGGCGAGTCTCTGGCAGAGGGGGCTGTCATCGTCGACGATGAGGAGGCTGCGCTCGCCGTCGGGCAGGTTGGTTAAAGTCACCGTCTCGGTTTTCCCGGTATCGGGCCGTTCATCGGCGTTGGGCGGGCTTTGATGGGCACCTACCATATCGTCTGTCTCCTGGGGAGGCGGTCACGGGCCGTCTTGTTATTCTGTTGGTGATGATGAGCGATCGCGGGGCAATTGCCAATCATCAGGATGTGGGATAGGGCGTCGGTCATCGGGGTTAAGAGAGGGCGGTTCGTGGCCAAGCGACCCTGACCTCGGCACCAGTATCTTGGTCGCGATTGTTGAAGACGATCGTCGCACCGGTTCTTTGCAGGAGGGTTTCGGCGATGAAAATGCCGAGCCCCATATGTTCTGCCTGACTGGAACGGCCGCTCAGATAAGGTTCGCCCAGACGCGATAAAAGCTGCGGGGCGAAACCCGGTCCGTCATCCGTAATGGTAATGGCGATCGCGTCCTGATCCCACCGGATGGCGACCAAAACCTCCTTCCGGGCGAATTGGATGGCATTCTGAATGAAATTGCCGATTCCATGAATGATTTCAGGACTGCGCGTCAGTTCCGGCTCGTCCGATCCGTCGCCGTTACCGACATACCGCACCGTGATCGGGGCGATATGATGCGGCTCTCCGGCGAGGGTGACGAGGCTGATGAGCGGCAGGCGGGTAAAGGGCTCCCCGCCATCGGCATCGCGTTTTTGCGACAGTTCCGAAAGGATCGTGCGACACCGCGCAGTTTGTGAGACGAGGAGGTTGGCATCCTCGGCAAATGGACTGTCCGGCGGCAAATCGCGCGCCAGTTCCTTGGCAATGACGGCAATTGTGCCCAAGGGACTACCGAGTTCATGGGCCGCCGCCGCCGCAAGAGCCCCCACCGCCGAGACCCGTTGCTCGCGGGCCAGCGCCAATTGCGTCGCAGACAGGCCATCGCTGATCCGACGACCCTCCTCGGCCACACTCCACGTATAGGTGACGATGAAGAGGGTGGCGACTGTGAGCGAAAGCCAGGTTGCGAAAATATAAAGCCCAGGCAGTTCCAAAACCACGGTCCAGGGCAGCGGCAGATGGTCGAGGCCAAGCCCGGTAATCATCAAGATGGTCAGGACCGTCAGGATCAGGATGGACCGGCGCGATAGAATGGTGGCCCCGATGGTCACAGGGGCCAAGAGCAGGATCGAGAAAGGGTTCTGCAACCCACCGCTCAAAAACAACAAAGCCGCCAGTTGGAGCACGTCGAAGGCGAGATAGGCGGTCGCATCCCGATCCCCAAGCCGGATCGCCCCTGGACGTTGAAACATATTGGCAAGATTGATGAGGGCCGACGCACCCACGACCCCAAAGGCGATTTCAAGGGGAAAACTGAAACCAAAGACCAGATGCACGACCAGCAGGGTACTGCCCTGACCGATGATGGCGATCCATCGGATCAGGATCAAGGTGCGCAGGCTGACGCGTCCCCGTTCGATGACCGTCTGGTCGTTTTTTGCGGGCCACCCGTTCATCGGCATCTGTCCCATCCTGCGATCAATCGGTTGCGGTCACGCGTCAAGGATAGACCATTTTGATGTGAATTTCCGTCGGTTTCTCCGCGACCATGATTGCCGCCTTTTCAAAGGACGGGGCGGACAGAAACGGCCGCACATCATTGGAAAAGGCATAGCCCTTGGTCGGATAGCCCAGCGCATTGAATTCCATCTCGCCCGACCCGTTATCGTCGTGAAAGGTGACGATTGCATAGCGGCCCGGCACCACATGCTCGAACGTCACGCTGACCGATCCGAGCTTTGCCTCGGTCGATTGATCTTGCAGGGATTTTTGATCGTCGAGCCAGGTTTGCGGGTTGGCGAACAAGGTAACGTAGACGCGCCCTTGCGCCTTGTTGATCTGATCCACGGTGACGGTCAGGGTCGTGCCGATGCCCGGCATGATGGCCTCGGCATCCTGACCGCGTGCCGTCTCGGACTGACCGAGCATGCAGCCGATCAGCCCGCACAAGACCCCGAACGAGACCCCGAACGAGACAAGGAAACGGTGCGGTACCATCGTCACACAGCCTTGGTGCTGACCTTGGCTTCGGCAAAGGTCGCCATATTGTTATGACAATCCAAGGCGGCCTTGACGAGGCAAACCGCAAGCGTCGCCCCGGACCCTTCGCCAAGGCGCATGCCAAGATCCAAGAGCGGGCGCTTGCCGATCAGATCGAGAAGCCGCCGATGAGCCGGTTCGGCCGAACAATGCCCGACGAGACAATGATCGAGTGCGCGTTTATCCGCCGCATAAAGAATGGCGGCGGCCGCCGTTGCCGCAAACCCGTCAAGCATCACGGGCACACGCCCCATCCGTGCCGCCAAAATGGCACCCACGATGGCGGCGAGTTCAAGTCCGCCCAGATGCTGCAGGACGGTGAAAGGGTCCAGCATCGCATCCTTGTGGCGGGCGACCGCACGCTCGATCAGGGTTGCCTTCATGGCGATCGTCTGCTGATCGACACCCGTGCCGGGGCCGACCCAATCGGTCCCCGATCCGCCGAAAAGGGCAAGACACAGGGCGGCGGCCGATGTGGTGTTGCCGATTCCCATTTCGCCGACCGACAGAATGTCGATACCCGGTTCGACGGCCATCATGCCATAAGCGATGGCGCGGGCGCACTCGGCCTCGTCCATCGCCGGGGCTTCGGTAAAGTCTGCGGTCGGTTGGTCGAGACCCATTTCATAGACCCGCAGATCGGCATCGACGAGGGCGCATAATTGATTGACGGCGGCCCCGCCCGCGATGAAATTCTCCACCATCTGAGCCGTGACGGCTTGCGGATATGCTGAAACCCCATGGATGGTCACGCCATGATTGCCAGCGAACACGACCGTGCGCGGATGACGCAGGTTTGGCGGATATTTGCCTTGCCACTCGGCCATCCATACCGCTATGTCTTCGAGACGCCCCAAGGCGCCTGCCGGTTTGGTCAGGGTGCGATCGCGGGTCGAGACGGCACTGCCCGCTTCGAGATCGGCGCTGGGCAACAGGTTCAGCAGGGCGCGCATTTCATCAAGCGTGGCAATCGGTGCTGTTTCGCTCGCCATGGAACCCATCCTTTATGCAAAAGATCATCTCCGTCGCGCTCTAGCACGGCACGGCGACCCCTGTCTATGGTCGAGACGCTTGGGCATAGCGCCCTTTCGCCCGTCTCCGCCCTCATCTTGGCCTAGAAAGACGCTGCGGTCATGTCGTCCCCTCCTTTTCGTCGATCGGATCAAATTGCCGTTGCGCTCTTGTTTTTGACCCGCTTGCCCTGGTCGTCGCCACCCGATTGGCCGCCTGACGGGCTCGTCCGGTCGATCTGGGCCTTTCCGGTGGCCGGTGCCGTGATCGGCGCAATACTCGGCCTTGGCGCGTGCGGTGCGGCCTCTCTTGGGATATCTGCACCGGTTGCGGCCTGGTTGACCCTCGGGCTCGGCCTGTTGATCACGGGGGGCTTGCATGAAGATGGCTTGGCCGATTGCGCCGATGGGTTGGGCGGCGGGCGCGATCGTGCCCAGAAATTGGCGATCATGCGCGATAGTCGCATCGGGGCATACGGCGTCCTGGCCCTCCTCGTGACGGTGGGATTGCGCGTTGCCGCCCTTGAAAGTTTAATCGGGGCGCCAGGGGCCGTCTTGATCCTGTCGCTGCTGGCCGGGGCCATGGTTTCCCGGGCGGTGATGGCCCTGCCGATCGCCATTCTCGTATCGGCGCGATCCGATGGGCTTGGGGCCGGGCTCGGGCGGCCGCGGTTCCGTGACCTCGCCCTTGGGGGGGGATTGGCGAGCCTGCCGGTCGGGGGACTTATGGTTTTGGGGCATCCCGGTCATGCCGTGATGGCTGGGTTGTGCGCTGCGATAGGGGGGCTCTTCATGGCGAGGCTTGCCCGCCGGATGATCGGCGGGTACACCGGGGATGTGTTGGGTGCCGTTCAGATGGTGGCCGAGACGGTGTTTATGGTGATCATGAGCACCCGATAACGGGCCGTTCTTGCAGTCCGAGAGGGTTCAAGGGAGGCGTTCTGACATTATGTGCGCGCATCGTCACACCACAAAGCCTGTGCGTGGGTCCCGCTCTAACGCGTTTGAAGGATGTCGATCATGACCGAAACCCAAAACCAAGCCCCCGTCACCCGGTGGTGGTGGGTCCGTCACGCCCCCGTCACGGCGAACGAGGGGCGGGTCTATGGGAAATGCGATTGGCCGTGCGATACGAGCGATGCGGCGGCATTCGGTCGTCTCGCCGCCCTGTTGCCGGACCGCGCGACCTGGGTCGTGTCGGGCCTGCAACGCACCCATCAGACGGCCGGTGCCATCGTTGCCGCCGGGTTGCCCGGTCCGCGTCAGTTTCCCGGTCACGACGTCCTGGTCGAACCCGATCTCAACGAACAGGATTTCGGGGACTGGCAAGGAATGAGTTTTGCCGATCTCGAACGGTCGCGGGCCGAGGAATATCATCGCTTCTGGCTCGCCCCCGCCCATGAAGTGCCGCCGGGCGGCGAAAGTTTCGATCAGGTGGTCGGCCGGGTTCAGGCGGTCATCACGCGGCTCAATCGCGACCTTGCCGGGCGCGACATCATCGCGGTCGCTCATGGCGGTACGATCCGGGCGGCCCTTGCCGTCGCCCTCGGAATCAGTACCGAGGCAGCCCTCGCCTTTGCCATCGACAATATTGCGCTTACCCGCCTCGATCATTTTGCCGCCGACGTTACCGGGGCGGGGCATGGCTGGCGGATCCACACGGTCAATCGCCCGAGTATCCAGCACGGATAAGCGGGCCCGGACGATGAGAGGGGTTCCAGATCATCTGCGCGCAGCCTTGGGCTGGACCCGGACGGTGCCGGTCGATTGGGTGATGGTGGCGGCCGGTAGCTTCGGCATGGCGATCCCTGTGATGGTGGCCAGTTTTTGGGGGGTGCCGGAACCGGGACTCATTGCCGCCTTGGGCAGTTTGCTCGTCGGTCGGATGGAAACGGGCCATAGTTTCGCCCAGCAAATTCGCCATCAAGGCCATATGCTGTCGGTTGCGGCCCTTGCGGCGGGCGGCGGTTTACTGATGACGGGGCCTGGGTGGGCCTGCGACCTTGAGATGATTCTCTTGGCCGGGATTGCCGCCCTTTTAGGGGGAATCGATCGTCACTTTGCCCTGGCGACGGCCCGGTTCGTCATTTTCCTGCTGATCTTGCGCAATCTCGCCGATCATGCTGCCGATCCGATCGCGCGGTTCGGTCTTTTGGCGACCGGTGCGGTTTTGACCTGCGCCTTGGCGCTGGTCATGGCGGGCACCGTTCGTCTGATCCGGGGCAGTACCGCCATCGATCCGCCGCCTGACCCGCATAAAACAAGGCATCAGCGCCTTGGCCGGATTGCGGCTCTTCTCGCTGAGCCTGCCGCATGGCAGTTTCCGATCCGGCTTGCCTTGGCTTTGGGGCTTGCGAGCCTCGTACGGTTTTTCTGGCCGGACCATCACGCCGTGTGGATTGCCCTGACCATTGCGCTCGTGGCACGGCGCGATCTCGAAATTTTGCCGATCCATGTGACCCAGCGGGTTCTGGGCTCGATGATCGGCGTTGCCGCTTCGGGGTTGTTTACCCTGTTTGCGATGCCGGTCGGCTGGCTCGGTCTTGTGGTTGGGGTGCTTTCGGCGTTACGCCTGTGGCTCAACCAGCGCAATTATTTGGCCTATTCGATCGTCATGACGCCGCTCGTCATTGTGTTGTTGGATGGGGGGCTCGCGGTTCAGCCTGGATTGCTGTGGGATCGGTTGGTGGCAACCGTGATCGGGGGGGCCATCGTCATCGCCGTCAATGGTCTATTCATCGCGGCCGCTCGCCCGCGACTGTAAAGGATCCGTCAAAAAACCCCAGGATTGCGGCGGTTTGTCACTTGCCAGCACAGACCGGCGGGTCCATCTGAAACAAAGCCGCCCCGGACCGATTTTTGGACCGATTTTCCGGGGCGTTTTCAAGCGAAAGGGTGATCGTTCCCGTGTCAAAGCATAACCTGTCATCCGGTGTGACCCCGTCTTCTCTCAGCCTTGCCCCCGAACTGCCGGGCGTCGGTCGGTTCTGGACGCGTCTCTGGCTCGTCGCGTTGGCGGTCATGATTGCCGCGATGGTCGTGATCGGGGGGGTCACGCGGCTTACGGAATCGGGCTTGTCGATCACGGAATGGAAACCGGTTACCGGCACCTTACCACCCCTGTCCGATGCGGCCTGGCAAGAAGCTTACGAGAAATACCAACAGATTCCCGAATATCAACAGGTGCATTTCGGGATGAGTCTGGCGGAATTCAAAAATATTTTCTTTTGGGAATATCTCCATCGGCTGTGGGGGCGGTTGATCGGCCTTGTGGCGTTGGCGGTGCCGGTGATTCTGCTGGCGCGTCAAGGGGCCTCAAGACGCCGGGGCGTGCGGCTTTTAGCGGTGCCGGTGTTGGTTTTGATGCAGGGGGTTTTGGGCTGGTACATGGTGATGAGCGGCCTTAGCGCCCGGATCAGCGTCAGCCAATATCGCTTGACCGCACATTTGGTGTTGGCCTTAGTGATCTATGGGCTCGTGGTTTGGATGGCGGCACGCCTCGGTCCGGCAAAAGGGGCATCCATATTGCCGATCTTTCGCCGGGTCTGTTCCGGTTTTTTCGGACTGGTTTTTCTGACCATCATGGCGGGCGGGTTTACCGCAGGCTTAAAGGCCGGCCTCGTCTATAACAGTTTTCCGTTGATGGACGGTCGTCTGATCCCGGATGGTTATTGGTCGCTCAGTCCCTGGTGGCTGAATTTTTTTGAAACTATCGAAACCGTGCAATTTAACCACCGTTTGTTGGCGATGACGACGTTTTGTGCGGCGATCGGGCTTGTCTGTTGGGCGTTTCGCGCGGGGATGGCGGCGCCGGTCAAACGGGCCACCTTGTTTGTGTTGGGGGCTGTCCTCGTGCAGGTTGCCCTTGGCATTTCAACCTTGCTCTTGGTGGTGCCGGTCGGGCTGGCCGCCGCCCATCAGGCTGGGGCTATCCTGCTTTTCACCAGTGCGATCCTGTTAGTTCATGCCGCAGGCGGCGGTGCCACGGGGGAACCTCGTTAGACACCGCCCGCCGTCCGTAATGGACACGCGATGGCTTTCGCCCACAGTTTTTTTTAAGGGTAATCGAGCAACCGATCGGCACCCGCTTTGGCGACAACGCCATCTTGTGCCGACAGGACACCCGAAACCCCGATGGCCCCCACGATCTCGTTGCGGTAAACGAGGGGAAGGCCGCCTTCGACCGGGGTGATGTGGGCCAGATTGACCATGCCGGTTTTTCCCCCTGTGACCACGTCTTCGAGCACTTTGGTCGACCGCTTGAAATAAAGCGCGGCTCGCGCCTTCTGCACGGCAATATCGCTGGAGGCGATTTGGGTTCCATCCAACCGTTGCAGATAGGTCAAAGTACCGGCATCGTCCAAAATCGCGATCACCACGGTCCAATTATTGCGCAGCGCCTCGGCCTCGGCAGCGGCGGCGATGGTGCGGGCGACATCGAGGGTGAGACTATATTTCGTTTTCATCCCGAGTTCCTTTTTCTTGCTTCAAGAGAAAAGCATAGACTGCATTCTGCCCCAACGGAAGCACTTGCGCGACGGCACCTGCGCCAGGGGCCATTGGGGCGTAGAGAGAATGTATAACGATCAAACGCGATAGAGCCTTAACGCGTTGGAGATCACGGCCACGCTTGAGCCCGCCATAGCCGCGGCGGCAAGCATCGGATCGAGGAGGCCGAAGGCGGCGGCGGGTATGCCCATCCCATTGAATAAAAAGGCCCAGGCCAAATTTTCCCCCATCACCCACCGTGTCCGTTCGGCAAGAACAAGCAGCCTCAAGACTTTCGTCGGATCGCCGCCGAGGATCGTGGCATCGGCGGCGGCGATTGCGACGTCGGTCCCACTTGAAACGGCAATGGCGAGATTGGCGGCGGCAAGGGCCGGGGCATCGTTGATGCCATCGCCGACCATGGCGACATGGTGCCCTTCTGCCTGCCATGAACGGATCCGCAGGGCCTTGTCGGTTGGGCTCAGGCGTGCGCCAAAGAGGGTGATTCCGCATGCGGTTGCAAGGCGTTCGGCACTGCCCGCCGTGTCGCCCGTCAAGAGGGCGACCGTAATGCCGCGTGCCTGCATCGCTTGGATCGTGGTGACCACGTTGGTGCGGATTGGGTCCTCGAATGTGAAGAGGGCAAGGATTTTCGCCGGATGGTTCTCGGTTGGCCCCCTGATCAAAAAGGTACGGCTATAGCCCGTCTCGGGGTGCGTATCAAAGGCTGCAAGACCCGCTGCCGGGTCGAGCCCGCACTGTGTCAGCAGTTTTTCGCTGCCCATGAGATAGGGCTGACCGTCGAAAGTGGCGTCGATGCCAAGGCCCGGCAATGTGCGGCTCGATTGCGGCGGTCGCACGGGGGTGGGGTGTTCGCTGTCGATCAAGGCCTGTTTGATGGCTCGGCTGATCGGATGATCGTGATCGGCTTGGAGGCAGGCCGCAAGCCAGAGTAAGTTTTCATCCGCCCCGTCCGGGACTGTTTCCAGGGCGACGAGATGCGGGCGACCCTCGGTCAAGGTTCCCGTCTTATCGAAGCAGACGAGTGTGATGGTCCGGGCCGTTTCCAGAGTTTCGGCCCGTTTGATGAGAATGCCATGGGTCGCTGCCCGCCCGACAGCGACGAAAAGGGCCGCCGGGGTGGCAAGCCCGAGGGCGCAGGGGCACGCAATGACGAGAACGCAAACGGCGCGGACCAGGGCTACATCGATTGGCAATCCGGCACCGAGCCCCCCGAAGAGGGTAAGAAGGGCGATGACGAGGATGGTTGGCACGAAGATGGCGCAGAGCCGGTCGGCCAGTCGTTGGATTTTGGCCTTGGTGGCTTGTCCTTGTTCCACGGCGGTGATGATCCGGCCTAGGCTGGATGCGGGCCCGATGGCCGTGACCGCGATGCCGAGCGGCCCATCGAGGTCGAGCGAGCCTGCAGCCACGAGATCGCCGGGTTTGCGGGTTACGGGTGCGGATTCGCCAGTGACGACTTGTTCGTCGAGTGCGGCTGTCCCCTCGACGATGCGTCCATCGGCACCAATCCGTTCACCGGGACGCACCAGGATGATATCGTCGGGGGCGAGGGTTTCCGTCGGGATCATCACGGCTTCGCCATCGCGAAGGACCCGGCTTAAAGGCGGCATCAGGGCGGCCAAGGCACTGAGGGCGGCATTCGCGTTCTGTTTCGCCCTTTGTTCCAGATATTGGCCGACGAGGACGAAGGTGATGATGGCGGCTGCCGGTTCGATATAAAGGGCCGGTTGTTCTGGGGCGGGGGTCGTGGCGATATTCCAGCCGGTGAGTGCCCAGGCGGCACTGGTGCCGAGAACGATCAATTGATCCATGGTACCGGAACCATGGCGCAGGGCCCGCAATGCCGATTGATAAAAGCGGCGCCCCAGAAAAAACTGAACGACAGCACCCAGCAAGAGGACGACACCCGTGGGCAGCATGAGGGTGATGCCGAAAAGGGCCAAGACCATGGGCAAGAGTAAGGGTGCCGTCAGGAGGCAGGCGATCAGCACAGGGCTCGGTGCCCAGGACGGAGGTTTTTCGGCGGTTTCTGCCAAGGGATGAAACCCGGCCTGGCGAAGTCGTGTTTCGAGGATCTGTCGTGTCGTTGCCGATCGTAAAAATTGTGCCTTCAGAATCCCAGTCGCCGCGTTGATCTCGGCAGCGTAACAACCTGGCAGCTTGGCAACCAGGCGACCTGCACGATCCGCCTCCGTCTGAGAGGGGATAGCCGATAAGACCAACCGATGCTGGACCAGGTCAAGCCCGTAACCGGCATCGCGCAGCAGCTTTTGAATCTGGGCCAGATCCGGTTCAGGATCCCCATCGGCGAGGAAAATTGTTGCCTTATCGCTGGTGGCGCTGACAGCGATGCCCTGATGATGGGGCAGTTTTTCCAGGGCTCGGCGCACACGTGCGGCACATGCGACACAACTCATGCCCGTTATGGGAAATTCTTGGTGTCTCGCGCTATCGGCGACGGTTTTTGGGGGGTGAGCAGCGGGGGCCACGATCATGCCGTCCATATCGTTCCATGGGTCTTGCGACCCGTTGGTAGAAGTCTGAACGTTACCTACGTGGGAAGGTCAAGCGTTTCTAGAGCGTGCCAAAGGTGGTGCTGCCCAACAAAGCATGGCGGCACCACCTTTCGGCAATGATCAGGCCGTATGTTCGCGCATACCCGCGATCACCAGCCAACCGATCCCGTAAGATAAGAGCAAACCAAAGAAAACCGTCAAGGTGTTCAGCGTGCTGCGCGGGAACAACGCCCGTTCCGGCAAGTTCGCCTCGACAAGGCGTGTGACGAACAATTGTTGTTTGAAGGCTTGCAGACGCGCCGTTTCCAGGGCCGACAGGGCGGATGCATAGCGCGACTGTGCGAAATCGACCTGAAGGCGCAATTGTTCATATTCGGCCAGAATGGGGGCCATGGCGCCGGTTTGTCCGGTCAATTTGGCCGATTCAACGCCGATCTGATTTTCGATGCCTTTGATTTGTGCGGTGACGGCCGCAACCTGGGCATTGTCGGGACGCAGATAGGTCAACATGCCAGACAGTTTTACTTTCAACTGGGCCAATTGTTCCTGAAGTTTCGCAACGAGGCCCAACTGAGACGAGCTGGTCTTTTGCGGATCGATATCGCCGTTGCGCATTCTATGATCGGTCAGATTGCGTTGGGCCATGACCACCCGTTCTTCGGCACGGGAGACTTCGCTTTGTGCGACCCGAAGCGTTTCGTTGATCGCCCGCTCGTTATATTCGTTGATCCGTTTTTCGCCGAGATCAAGCAGGGTATTGACGATATTACGGGCGTCTTCCGGTCTAAAGGCGTGGGCGGTGATCGTCGTAATCCCGCTATCTTGTTTGAAATTGACCGTAACCTGTTGTTGATAATAGCGTTGCAGGATTTCAGCGGTCGGATTGCCCCACCAAAGACGTGAAACCAGGTCGGCTTCGGGGCGGCGAAATAACTTAATCAGATCCAATTTTTTCTGCAAAGCGGAAACCGCATCATGCGAATTCAGAAAATCGCCGATACTGAAGGATTCGGCTTCGGCCATGTTCATGCCGTTGGCAAGCCCGAGAAATTGGCTGAGCCCCGTCGTATTCGTGCCGGATAATTGTGGATTGCGCACCACGAAATGGGCCTCGGACTCATACTGGTCGGCGGCATAGCCGAAAAAATAGAGCCCGGTCAACAAGGATGGCAACACGACGAACAGTGAGATGGGCAGATAGGCCCGGATTGTTTTGAGGATCCGCGACGGTTTGCGTTCAGTCGGGAAATCCTCGTGAATCACGCCGATTGTGTGAACATCGAAGCTTGATTGCACGGGCGGGGGGGGCGGCATTCCATCCATGATATGCTGATCTCGCTGTTCCAGTTACGACGTATGATAGGGCGATAGATAAAACTGGAGATATGGCATTAAAAAGGCACTGTAATGAGGGAGGTTCAGAGCTGAATATGTCGCCTGACGACACGCAACATCAGAAGACCGATGAAGGTAAGCGCCATACACCAGCCGACAACGTATCGGATATAAATGTAGTTTGAATTAATCTCGTGAAACTGTCCCATATGGATCATTTCAAAAATCGAGGTGAGCGGAATCCAACTCAAATAACCCCGCACAGCATCAGGCAACCATTGCATTGAAAAGAACGCCCCGGACAGGGGGAGAGAGATGTAGACGGTTGGATGACTAAATCGAGAAATCGTTGGATAAAGTTCACAACCAGCACACAATATCATAGATAATGCAAAAGAAAACCACAGCAATAATAAATATCCGCAAAGAATAAATAAAAATCTATCCGGAAAACCGCCAAGATTGAGAAAATATGTTGCCGACAAAAGGACGAGCGTTGCCAAGACGGCAGCGGCAAATTCGAGCAGTGCCCGTGCAATCAACATATCGAAAATCGTTACCATGCGGTGATAAAGCAGGCTGAGATTGGCCTCGATCACTGTTTCGCCGCGTAAAACGACGGAGCGAAACATGACGTAGGGAACATAGCCTGTGATCCAGAACGGGGCGGCATTGATTCCACGCTCAAAGCGACCGCCGACAACCACATGAATGGATGTCACGGCAATTGCCAACAGCATCGGTTCTAAGATCAGCCACAAATATCCGATATTGTCGCGACCGAACCGTGTGTGAATTTCGCGCATGATCAGGGCACCGATCACGTTTCTTTGAACATGCACGGCACTCGGTTTGGCGGGTCTTTTGGAAAAGCGATCGAGAGACCGTGTTTCACCGAAAGCAGACATCGTTTGTGCGACCTCAAGGAAAGCGATCACGGCAGTGCCCGAACAGGCGAGAGAGGGCTTGCAGCACCCATCAGACAGAGATTCTTACAGCAAAACCGGGCCGACGATAACAAAAGGAACCCCGCCCATCATCAGACACGATCAAAAAATCAACCAAATAGGTGAATATCATTTCTGATGTTGCATTGCAATATAAATAGATATTGGTAATTTTAAAAGAAAATTCTTGTGATCATGGGTAGTAAGAGATTTTATAATTATAATAGTTTTAATATAAAGGATTGTATTTAGAGCAGAAAATATTAAATTTATTTTGTACAAAATAAATTTGTGTAAAGATATTTTTATGACATTGATTTTATTTGAAAGTTTTATTCGTTTCTTTCCTTCTGCAACGTTTGCATCAAGCTGAGCAGGGCGGCATTCGTATCGTCCGGCAACGATAAGATCTGCGTGATCACGTCTGTGACATGGTCGATTTGTGCATGGGAATGGTCGCTGGACAGAAAAAAGCGGAGGCGGGCGCTCTTTTCAGGAACGGCTGGATAGAGAATCGGTTGAACGTTGATTTTATGTTTGAACAATTGATCCGACAGGCGGGCGGCCTTGATCGAACTGCCGGTGACCAGCGGTACGATGCCGGTGCCGTTGGAACCCGCCACATTGAAGCCGGCGGCCTGGAAGCGGGATAACATATGCTGGCCGTTGGATTGCAGCTTCAGCACGCGTTCCGGTTCGGCCTGCAACTGACGAAGGGCCGCTTGTGCCGCGGCTGCAAGCGGTGGCGACATGCCGACGGAAAACACGAACCCCGGCACGGTATAACGCAGATGCTCGATCAGGTCTTTGCGACCGGCAATATAGCCGCCGCAAGCCGCCAAGGATTTGCTGAGTGTGCCCATCCAGATGTCGACTTCGCGAGGATCGACGCCCCAATGTTCCGCAAGCCCCTTGCCCGTTCGCCCCAAGACGCCCAGAGAATGGGCTTCGTCGATAAAGAGCCAAGCCCCATAATGGCGGGCGATCTTGATGAAGGCGGGTAAATCCGGCGCGTCGCCATCCATACTGTAGAGCCCTTCCAGCACGATCAGGACGCGCTGATAATCTCTGCGACAGCCAGCCAAGAGTTGATCGAGAGATGCGGGATCATTATGGGCAAAGGCGATCCGGCGGGCGGGCGAACGCATGGCCCCTTCCACCACACTATTATGGATCAGCGCATCGTGAATGATGAGATCGTTGCGATCCATTAAATGGCCGATCACGCTGGCATTGGTCGCATGCCCGCTGACCAGGGTGAGGCAGTCTTCAACCCCGTAAAAATCGGCAAGATCCCGTTCGAGGGCGCGATGGACCGGGCGTTCGCCCGAAACGATACGGCTGGCGGAGGCGCTTGTACCGTAGTGATCGATCGCGGCCTTGGCCGCTGCCGTCACGGTCGGATGACCGTTTAGGCCAATGTAATTATAGGAAGAAAAATTAATGTATTCTTCGCCATTTATATGTGTGGTATCGCGGGCGAGACCGTCATGTTGACGGAAATATGGGTTGTCGATCCCGATCAAGTCGGCTCCCCGACGGATCATGACCGTATCGTTATACCCCGGAAGGTCGCTGAAATCAGCCGTCGCCGGATGATGACGCGGATAGGGGGGTGCCGCATTGTCGGCCCGTTCGGGCGACTGAACCGACGATGAAGGCGTGCGTCTTGGCGCAAAGCGGCTCAACAAGTCGGCTTTGGCCGTGTCGGAAAGGCCGGAAGGGCGCTGGTCTTGATCGTCATGCATGGGGGGAACCATTTCCTTGAAAGAGCGCTCATCGGTCAGTCATCCTTTCCGGCGGCTTTAACGCCGGAAAGGATCCTCATGTCCCAGGTTCATAGCGTTCCAACACCGTGGCGACACTTGAGCGTTGTTCCCCAGTTCCTTGGATCATGGGCAGGATCCGCTGGACGACGACATTGAGGCTGGCCCCGTCGGACAGGATCATCAACGGTAAGCTGATTCCCAATTGTGATTCAAGGGCAAGCTGCAATTCGACGGCCATCAGGGAATCCATGCCGAATTGGGCCATCGATTTGCGGGCATCGATCCGGTCGGGGGCCAGCCGGAAGATCCGGGCCAACTCGTGGCGCAACAGATCGAGCAGCAGGCTTGCCGCTTCTTGTGCGTCGGCGGCGGCTAGCCGGTCGCGCAAATCGCCATGATGCACAGGGTCGGTGCTGCGCGCCCGCACGGCGGCATAGAGACCCGATTGCGCGATCGGCAGGCTTGCCAAGGCGCGGGTCCAGTCGACCGCAGCCGACATGACGTTGAGAGAAGGCTCGGCCAAAAAGGGTGCGACACTGTCCAAGGCGCGCAGGGCCGGAACGGGGGTGGCTCCGAGACGCCGGGCCAAGGCATCGCGCATGGCGGGGTCGCGGGCCAGGAGTCCGACATCGGCAATCGGTCCCCAGCCGATCACCTGCGCCGGCAATCCGGCCTGACGCCGGGCATCGGCCAGGGTTTCAAGACCGAGATTGGCCGCGACATAGCTCGATTGTCCGGGTGCCCCAAGACCGGTGGTAGCCGAGGAATAGAGGAGGAACAGGCTTACAGGATCTTGACGGGTCAAACGATCGAGATTGAGGGCACCAAAAAGCTTGGCATGTAAGGCGGTGGCACATCGTTCCGCCGTCATGTCGCGTACGAGGCCATCGTCCAAGGCGGCTGCGGCATGGATCACACCGCAAATCGGGCCCAGATCCCGGCGAATGGCCGACAAAACCTGTTCCAGCCGGTCCGCGTCGCCCACATCGCACCGATAGAGTTCGATATGCGCCCCTTGTTGTTTTGCACGCGCGAAGACGGCATCGGCCTCGACGGACGGGGCAATGGTGCGGCCTAACAAGGCAAGGCGGCGTGCGCCTTGGGCGATCAACCATTGGACGGTGACAAGGCCGAAGCCGCCCATGCCGCCGCTGATCACGTAAACGCCTTCGGCATCGGCGCGATAGGCGGGGCGATAGGCGGTGAGGGCCGTTTGGTTCTGGTCGGGAACCAGGACGATCTTACCCAAATGGTCGGAGGCTTGCAGGATGCGGAACGTCTCCGTCACCGCAGAAAAACGGTACGTCAAATGAGGCAGTGGCCGCAACGCCCCCCGTTGCAAGAGATCGCCCACCTCCGCCAAGAGTTTATTCGTCTGATCGGGCGCAACGCGCGGCAGACGATCGACGTCTATCGCAAAATAGGCGATATTTTCACGCAAGGGCCTGAGGCCGATGCGAGTGTTCTGATAGAAATCCCGTTTGCCCAATTCAATGAAGCGACCGAACGGCTTCAAGAGGCCGATGCTGCGCTCCATCGCGTCGCCGCCGAGCGAGTTCAGCACGACATCGACCCCGGCACCCCCGGTGATGGCGCGCACATCGTCGACGAAGGTGAGGCTGCGCGAATCAAGGATATGTTGGATGCCCAATCGTTCAAGAAAGGCCCGTTTGACGCTGGACCCGACGGTGGCGATGATTTTTGCCCCGATATACTGGGCATATTGGATTGCGGCGAGACCGACGCCACCGGCGCCGCCGTGAATCAAGACGGTTTCCCCGACCGAAAGCCGCCCCATCCAGCCGAGGGAATAGACCACAGTGATGAACGCGACGGGGATGGTCGCCCCGGCCGCGAATGAAATGGCGTCGGGAAGGCGGGTAACGCAGGTGGCATCGGTGACGACATGGGACGCAAGGGCGGCCGGTGCGAAAGCGCTGACCCGATCGCCGACGGCGAAGTGTCGGACGTTCCGCCCCACAGCCGTGATGATACCGGCGCATTCAAGCCCAAGGGTGGGACCGGCATAGCCGTCGATCAAGGCTTCCTCGGGCAAGAGGCCCATGGCCCACATCACGTCGCGGAAATTCAAGGCCGATGCCTTGACGCTGAGGGCGACCTGATCGGGGCCCGGTTCAACCGGGGTGAAAGGAACCCAGGTCAGACTGTCGAGGCGGCCCGGATGAAGGATATCCAGTTTGGTACCGGGGGTCTTTTGGTCGGTCGGTGCCGATGGCGGGGCCAGATAACGGCGTACGCGCGGCACGAACCTGCCGAGTTTCGTCCAATGGATTTCCCGTTCGGCCCCTGCTGCCGAGAGTTCGGCGGCCACGATGGCCGGAATTTGTGCCGGATCGAGACCATGACTGAGGTCGAGCGTGCGGATCTGATAGCCATGATGTTCATTGGCGATCGACCGGGCAAAACCGATCACGGCCCCCGCTGCCGCCTGGATCGGGGTTGCATCGGTAAAGCGTGCCGGATCGGGATGTCCCGCATCCCGGGTGATCAGCCACAGGCGAACCGATCGTTCGCCCAAGGCCCGCACGGTTGCGGCGATCAGGCCCAAATGGGCGGCGAGGGCGCGCTCGTCTGCAAACGGCAGGATAATGAGATCAGTGTCGCCATCGACGATGTGGCGGTCGAGCTGTTCTGGTGTAGGGATCAGGCGAACCGTAACGCCCGGTTCTGCGAGCCCCGCCACCAAGGCGGCGGCGAGCGCCCCCTCTTGGCCGAGTAAAAGACGATTGGTCAAGAGTTTTGCCGGATGGCACTCTGCCGTTCGTCTGGAAACTGGAATCGTCGCGGTGATGAGATCGGTCGGCCATGGCGCATCGGTGAAGGGGGCAAGACAGGGGTCGGTAAACCCCGCTTCGGCCAAAAACCGTTCCAATTCACCCGCGTTCAATTGTGCGGAGACGGGCAGATGGGCCTCTGCACTGTCATGCCACCAACCGGCCGTGGCCCCAAAGACGAGATCCCAGGCGGCATTGGGCATCGGCTCGATCGCAAGCAGGCGACCGCCAGGGGCCGACAGCGTCTCAAGCCGTTTCAAGGCGGTACGATCGAGACCGCAGCGGGTGAAGGCTTGCACCGACAAAATAAGATCGAAGGGGCCGGCCTCAGCACCAAGATCGCCGGTCCCCGGATGCCAAAGGGCGGCATCGACCCCTTCGAGGGACAGGGCTTCGGCCGCGAGACGGTCGACCGATTTCTCGCTGGGATCGGTTACCAAATACGTGAAACGCCCCTGATCCTCGCGCAAAGCCCGCGTGACCGCGCGCATCACAGCGCCGGATCGCGCGCCGATTTCCAGAATGCGAAGGGGCCGATCGACAGGCCATGTCGAGACGATGGTGCGAACTTGGTCGGCAATGGCCTCGACCGCGCGCCGACCGACCGGACCGCCATGGAGGAATTCGTCGATGAGCACGTCGTTCCACTGCGGGGCGGCATCGGTCCCGTTGGCAAGACTGTGCGCAAGGGCCGCAACCGCTTCGCCGACGAGGGCGAGTTCGGTGACGAGATCGGGATAGTCCGCCATCATGAGGCGCCAAATCTCGTTCGGATCCGGCAGATCGGCTGGGTCCAGAACCCAACGTCCTTGATCGCGATGGGCAAGCCCCCCCTGTTCGAGATGGAGCAACAATCCATTCAGGAACGCGCTGGCGCTTGGATGCAGTTTACCCGCACCAACCAAATCCGCGACCGCAATCACCCCCTGGCCATCGCAGAGCCGATCGAAGAGGCGATAGGTCGAACTGGCGATGAACCCATTCAGCAACGCGCCCACTTCGGCCGGTTTTTTATCCTCAAGTGCGATGAACTGGGCTTGCCAAGCATCGAGATCGAAGCTCAGTGCGGCTGGCGGGGCGCTTATGCCCGACAGGGGGGCCGCAATGCGCTCGACCGTGAACAATTCGCTTTCTGGCCCGTGATGCTGGGCGACGTCAACCCGTTGAAACCAACAATCATTGAAAATGGCGATCGGTTGATGATTGGCATTGAACAGATGGATGGCGGCCCGCACGCTGCGTCGACCGAGATGGTGCAGGGTGAGGGCGGCGGCGACCGGACGACCGGCTGCTTTGTCGACGAGACGGATCGAGCCGAAGCGCCAGGGCAGGAAGGAGATGCCGGGCGGCAGATCGGGGTGTCGCAGCAGAAGTGCCAAAAGGCCTTGCAACGCGCCATCGACCAAGGCGGGATGCATGAGCCAAGCCTCAGGCTCAAGCGGGAGGGCATCGTCGGTAAAATGAACGACGGCCTCTGTCGGGCCCAAGACAGCAATCGTCGTCAAGGGCTGAAAATGGGGACCGTAGGTGAAGCCAAGCCGTTCGACATCACGATAGAACTGAACGGGATCGAGGGTGATGCCGCCGATTTTCGGTAGAGCCGGGCCGCCATGGGCGAGACGCCAGCCCTTCGCCACCCGCGCCGTCGCATGGATTGTCCATGATTCGTCGCTAAGACGGGTTCTGGAGGCGATCTGAACTTCGTGACCCGTGCCGACGACGCTGGTCCTGATTTCCAGCGTCCGGTCCTTGGGGAGGTTCATGGCCCGGCGCAATTCAAGATCGTCGATCTGGAGACTGGAGGCTTCAGGAAAGAGTGCCCGTGCCGCCGCAAGGGCGATATCGATGAAACCTGCTGCAGGCAGCAAGGCCCCGCCCTGGACGGCGTGATCGCCGAGCCAGCCGTAACGGGTGAGATCCACATGGTTGAACCATGTGGTCACGGACGTATCGCGGCGAAAACCGAGCAGCGGATGATCGTAGAGCGGGTTGATGAGGTCTGTGGTCTCGGTCGTATGTTTATACCAATGGCGTTCGTCGGCGAAAGGATGCACCGGCAGATCGTCGAATGCGACCGGACCAGCATAGAGCGGACCTTCGCTGAAATCCGCCCCGGCGGCTTCGAGATCGGCTATGATCCGGGGGAAGGGGTTGCCGTTTGGCAAGCGCTTCGACAGGGTGGCAAGTGCATGGCCATGACTGTTCCGGCTACGCAATCCGTCACGGATATAGGCCAAAAGAATGGGGTTCGGACCGATTTCGAGGAAGATCCGAAACCCTTCTTCGATCAAGCCATCCACGGCGGCGGCAAAGCGTACGGGTTCCCGGATGTTGCGCCACCAATAAGTGCCGTCAAGCGGTGTGACATGACGCATGCCTGTGACGGTAGAAAAAAACGGCCGACAGGGCGGGGTGGGATTGAGGCCGACCAAATCCGTTAGGGTCGTTTCTTTCACCGGGTCCATCAAGGCGCAATGGAAGGCGTAATCGAGATCGAGTTCTTTAAAACGCACGGACTGTGCCTGGGCTCTGACACCCAAGGCTGCAATGGCATGGCCCGGTCCCGCGATCGTCAGGCCATCGGCACTGTTGTAACCGGCGATCGTCAGGGCGGGGTCGATTTTGGCGATGAAGGGTTCGGCCTGATCGGCAGGCATGGCAAGGACGGCCATGCGCCCAGTGCCCTTGGTTTTTTCTTGATTGGCGCTGCGGGCGGCAATCGTGCGACAGGCCTCGTCGAGCGTAAGCCCCCCCGCCGCCCAGGCGGCGGCGATTTCACCCACGCTATGACCGAAAAACGCATCGCCCGTGACCCCGTTCAAGGCCAAGGTCTCGACCAGGGCGACTTGAATGGCAAACAGAGTCGGTTGGGCGATATCGGTATGGGCAAGGCTGCCGTCATCGTCGGGCTTGGACAATTGATCAACGATGGACCAGGACAGATAGGGACGAAACTGGGCATCGACGCGTAGCAGGGCTGCTCTGAACTGCGCGGATGTGGCGATGGCCTCTTGGGCCATGCCGACATATTGTGCGCCATTGCCGGAAAAGACGAAGGCGATCCGATGGTCGTCCGATGCCAAATGATTGATGGCAGCCGTGGTTTCGACACCGGCGGTAAAATCGCCCAGCGCTTCTACCAGCGCGGTTTTGCCATCGGCGTTGACCACCAGTCGGTTCGCCGCCCGTTCCCGGCGTTTGGCTGCGGCGCGCAACAGAGAAGGTAGCTCGGACTCGTCGGCCAGAATGAGGCGATCTTGCCAGGATTTGGCGAGCGATTTCAGCGCCGTCTCGCTGCGGGCGCTGATAATCAGCGGCGGCAGATTCTGTTGGCCTGAGGGCGTGGTCTCGTCTTGGGCCGGGGTTGGACGGGACGGCGGTGCGGCCATGACTACATGACCGTTTGTGCCGCCGAATCCAAATGAATTGACCCCTGCAATCCTGGGCAAGGCGGGATCAAGCGGGGTGAGTTCGGTATTCACCCGCAGATTCAATCCTTCCCAATCAATGGAGGGATTGGGTTTTTCCAGATTGATCGACGGCGGGATGACGCCCTTTTCCAGCGCCAGCATCACCTTGAGAAGACCGGCGATGCCGGAGGCCGATTCAAGATGGCCGATATTGGTTTTAACCGACCCAATGGCGAGTGGGGCGGTCCGTTTTTGCCCCAAAATGCGACCGATCGCCCCCGCTTCGACGGGATCGCCTGCGGGCGTACCTGTACCATGGGCCTCGAAGAAGCTGAGATCGGCCGGATCAAGCCCGATATCCCCGTAAACCTCTTGCAGCAATGCTGCCTGGGCGTGGGTATTGGGAAAAGACAAGCCGACGGTGCGACCGTCCGAATTGACACCGGTATTGAGGATGACGCCCCGCACCCGATCCCCATCGGCCAAAGCCGCGTCGAGCGGTTTCAAGAGGACGGCACCGGCCCCTTCGGCGCGGACATAGCCGTCGGCCCGATGGTCGAAGGCAAAGCAACTGCCCTTGGCCGACAGCATCGAGGCCCGGGAAAACCCGATGAAGGGATAAGGGGATAAGAGAAGATTGATGCCGCCCACAAGCGCCATGTCGGCCTTGCCGTCGCGCAAGGCTTCGCAGGCAAGATGAAGGGCGACGAGAGAGGAAGAACAAGCGGTATCGACGGTCAGGCTTGGACCATGCAGATCGAAAACATAGGAGAGGCGGTTGGAAATGATGCTGAGCGTGTTGCCGGGCATGAAATAGGCATCGGCCCCGGACGGGTCGGTGAGACGCAGGTTGGCATAGTCCGTGCCGGAAGCCGCGACGAAGACGGCCGTGTCGCTGCCGTTGATCTTTCGCCCGCCGAGCCCGGCATCTTCGATCGTGCGCCAAGCGACTTCGAGCATGATGCGTTGCTGGGGGTCGATCTCGGCGGCTTCGCGGGGCGACATGCCGAAAAACCCGGCATCGAACCGGTCGATCTCGGTCAGAAGACCGGCGCGCGGCGCATAGGTTTTGCCCCGCTGCGCGGGATCTGGATGACCATAGAGACGATAGGACCAACGATCATTGCCAAGCGGTGAAAGAGAGTCCCGGCCATGCAGCAGATTGTCCCAGAATTGATCCAGTGTTTCGGCACCAGGCAACCGGCAGGCGGCGCCGATAATGGCAAGCATGTTCTTGGGACGCATTGGAACTCGGCTAATCTCTCGCTGTCGTCATGTCGGGATCGTCACTGCGTTGACAGGCAGGGCCGCAGGATATCCAGTTTCACTGAAACATGCCTAGTTTGAGCATCGATCCCAAACCATGCTTCCCATCCTTGACACCGTTCTCTTCGAAGCGGGATTTCAGGATGACCGTTTCGGCTGACAGAATTAAGGTATCCAACTACCAACATGCAAGGATGCATTGTCGGTGCAATAAAAACTCTGCCCCGCAAAAAAAAACGTCCTGTGGCACAATATTCTCTTTTTTAGCTGTGGAAAAGACTCTCTAGCAAGTGGCGACGGGTGTGGGTTGGGAGATATAACCTATACCATGGGTTGTTTCTAGTGTGATTGATAAATCGTGCGCGGGTAGGGTTGCCGATTGTGTGGTCTGTGCGGTTTTACTCCAGATCAGGTAATCGGGCCGGGGATCGTTAAAATCGAGCGCGTCGAAAATCTGAGGCAGGCTGGGCATATGATCGCCATAGAATCCAAGAGTTGCGTGATCGTGGCCCCCTTTCAGCGCTTGATGCAGATGCCCCAGCATCGCATCGGAATCCTTCAGACCGTCAAGATAGGAATGGAGCAAGGACCAGTGATCGGCCGAGAGGCCCTGGGGGGCGGGAACGTCGCTTGTACTGGCAGGCCACGGGCCGTGGTTCTGCATCGTGATCACGAAAATAAAAATCTTGTGATTGCGCGTACGGATCAGAGACAGAACATAGTCGGCAATTGCCGTATCCGAGACGTATTTTCCGGTCCGTTTGGCATGCTTGAACGCAGATTCGGTGATGAAATGGTCGAACCCCAGTAAGGGCAGAATCTTGTGTCGGTGAAAGAAAACCGGATCGAAGGGGTGCACGCAGATCGTTTCATAGCCATGGGCTTTCAAGCTTTTGGCCAGCGAATGGATCGGGTGCTTGGCGAAACCGTGATAGGGATTGTACCGGTCATAGCCCAGTGCCGCGTCGTCGAGCCCGGTTAGGGCGGCGAATTCCGTGCGCATGGTATTTGCACCCCAGGCGGTTACTTCTAAAAAGCCGTTTTGTCCCCCCTCAGAGCGGCAGCGATCGAAGCATGGCAAGAGATCGTTTGGGAGATCGAGCGGCAAGCGGCGCGGATCGAAAAAGGATTCGCTTTGGACCAAAACGATGGGTCCCGCAGCCGAACGATCGCCGGACTTTACTGTAGAAGCCGCCTGATCGGTGCGCCGATCGCGTGATGGCGTCTCAGCCGCGCGCTGGCGCTCGGCACGCTCGGCGCGGGCAATGGTCGCATAGATGGTGTGGCAGGCAAAGGGACCGAATCGTTTGGCATCGCCGGCCGGGTCGTAGCGCGGTTCCCAGCGTCTCATGCAGCGGGCAATTGCTTGGACCAGTTTGTGATTGCCCCAGAGATGCCGTAAAAAGAAGACGAGGACCACGGCACCGAGCGTGGTCGCCCAGCCAAATCCGGGGATCGCCCGTTCCCAATAACCAAGGGCGAGAACGGCGAAGAATGCTGCGGCCAATCCGCCGACCACAAGCCCCGTTCCGGCAAAGGGAATGTAAAGATCGGGATGGCGGATCAGTTCTTCGAATTCCGCTATATCCGAGAAAATCAACGATTCACGCAAAACGAGGCGTTTGGTCGTATCGATGAGGGCGATGAAGGCCCCCATCGCAAAGACGAGGATACCGGATAAAATGGCCCGGCCAGAAAAAAGGCTGAACCAGGCGAACCAGCCGAGGGCGGGGGCCAAATCCAACAGCAGATACGGCACAGAGCTGCGTGTGAAGGCCCCCGCCGCCTTACGGGCAGCCAACCAGCCAATCAGGCAAAGGATGAGACCCAAGGACCAGCGGAGAGCCGGCTGATTGAGACTGAATAAAGCGTCGATCATGCAGCGGTCTCAATCGGCACGGATGTGGAAACGAAAGCGTCGCAAGAAAAAATCACCTAAATATCCCGGCAAGATGTCCGTGGCCGTCAGGCCCAGAACAAGCAGGCGTGGGAAGGAAACGCGCGCTTTACGCCGCTCGAGAGCCTCTGCCACGAGGGTGGCAACGCGATCGGCAGTCTTGAGGCCGGGATGATCGCCGATGAACCGATCTGTCATGGGGCTGGAGAAAAAACCGGGTGAGACCACGGTCACATGAATGCCGAGGGGGCTGAGCCGCGCGCGGAGCGCCTCGCCATAGGCCCGCACCCCCGCCTTGCTTGCACAATATCCGGGACTGTCGGGCAGGCCGCGCAGCCCGGCAATCGAAGCCACGACGGCGATTTTTCCCGATTTTCGGGCGGCAAACCGTGGCAGGAGGGGTTCTATCGTGTGGATGGCCCCGAGGAGATTGCTGCGCACTTGTTTTCCGGCAAGGCTAACCCCTTCCCCCGCCTGATCGGGCAGGGGACCGGCCGATGTGCCGGCATTGGCGATCAGAAGATCGATCGGATGCGCCGCGTCGAACGCCGTAAGCCAGCCACCGAACGGTTCGGGTTCGGCGACATCGAAAAACCCACCGATGACCTCTGCCCCTTTGACCCTGCACGCGTCGCAGACGGCGCTCAGCCGTCGTTCATCGCGACCGACGAGCCCCAAGATCACGCCCGGTGCCGCATAATGCCGGGCAAGTGCTGCACCGAGGCCGCTTGAAGCGCCTGTAATCAAAAGGGTCGTCATCAGAATATCCCTATCCGATCTATTTTGTCAGGCTAACCGAGGGGTGCAGGCGTTGCTCGGCGCGCCGCATGACGGTCTGCACGGGGCGCACCATCTCGCGTTGGACAGGGATCGGCTGACTTTCAAACCGTTCGATCGCATGATCGATGGCCGATCGGATCCCGGCCTGATCGAAAAACCCCCCTGGAATAAGGCATTGTGCCCCTAAAACCCGTTTGAAGGCATCGAATAGAAGGGGGTTGGTCGGTTCGGGATCGGTCCAAAACCGATCGAGGCCCGATTGATGGGTCAGGCCCGGCATGGCATAGACGGCCTTGCCAAGGGCGATGATCGGTTTGTTCATGCGCAGTGCCAAAGCGCCGACAGTGCTGTTGACGGTCACGGTACCGAGGGAATCGCGCACCAGACAATCGAGATTGGCTTCTTCAAAATAAACGATCCGGTCGGCAATTCCTTGTTTTTCTGCTTCTTTTTGTATAAAGCGCCGCCAATCGACCAAACCGTTGTCCAGAGGATGTTCCTTGATCGCCAACAAGTGATCGGCCGGTGCATGGTTGGCAAAAGATGTCAGGATATGGATGATCGCGGGTTTCAGTCGACCGAAACTGGAATGATTGCGAATCTGCGTATCGCAATCCAGTTGCAAAGGAAAAAAGAAAAACGGCTTGCCCGCCTCAAGGCGCGGCCATTCCCGGATCATACGGCGTTTGGCACGGCGAGAAAGGGCTAGGCGTTTGATCCAGCCGTAATATTCGACGAGAATAGGCCAGGGGCGGTGTGTTTTATAGCCCGGATAAAGGGGCCAAAGCAGCAGGCTCGTCACATTGTAAAGGACATCCTCAAGGGCGCGGCGCGTGAAACTGCCGACAAACGCAGGCGGTTCTTGCAGGGGGGGAAGTGTTTTTGCCGCTTGAAGATAAAATTCCGGTTCTTTGGGCAAATGGGAATGCCCGTTGACGCCACCCCGTTCAAGCGTAATCCAATTGGGGCGCAAATAGCCCTCTTCGAACACATGGACCGTAATCCCTTGTTCTTCGGCCAGTCTGATGGCTGCCCGGTGCAAGGGGCGACAATCGCCGAATAAAAGAATATCAGTCGGTTTTTTTTCGTCGAGGATGCGGGCGAAGGCGGCCGGCCATTGGGCAAGGCCGCCGCGATAATTGACGGCACCGGCATGACGCCAGAACAACCAATCGCCCCCGTTGAAATTAACATGGTCGACGGCATGCCCGCGTGCGCTCAGGCGAACGGCCAGTTCGGAAAAAAAATGACTGGCCAAGCCTTGAAGAAATAAAAAACGCCGTTGCGTATGAGCCGCCATTACTGCCTCATCGTTACGGGGGTTGCGGGCACTTTTTTGGCGAAAAACCGGCTGATCCGCCCTTGAATGCGGCGCAGCCGGGTCAAGAATGTCGGCCGCCAGAGTGTGGGATTGCCCAGCCGATCGATTAGAATTTCCGGCGGACAGGCAAGCATCGTCACCGGATCGAGATAGCGTGGAAATAAAATGAGTGTGCCGGCAATCAGTGCTTCGCGCGATAGACGCCGGGTGCGCCGCTCAATCGGCGCCATATCCTCGGTCAAGCCCCACCCGGCATAAAACGGCCTGCCATAGACGACGGTTTTCTTCTGTCGTAAAAGCGCCTCAAACCCAACGAGCGACGTGATGACATGCACCTCATCTGCAATCGACAAGAGTGCCGTTGTCGGGGTACCGCGTTCAAGACGATCCGCATAGCGCAAAATTTCCTCGTCAGGAATGACCCCGACCCGATGACCCGCATCGACATCGGGGTGCGGTTTGTAGAGGATGAAAGCATCCGGGTTTGACGACCTGACTTCGGATAAGAGCGCAAGATTATGGCGAATTTTTGCGCCGCCGCATATAATCGAGCGATCATCTTCGACTTGCCCTGGAACGAAGATCACTTTTTTGCCAGCAGGACGTGATAAGGCGACCGTATCCTCGGCGGCGTATTTGGTAATCTTGCGATGGATCATCAAATCGGCGAGGGCTGCGGCACGGCGGCAGAGGTCCGGGGGAAACGGATGAGCGGCTAAAATGACCTCAAGATCGCTTGGACGGGCGGGGTCGAAATAGAGCCCGCGCGTATCGAGCGTAACGGAGGCGGGCGGTGTGAAATCGGCACCAAGCCCGATCGATCGGATGAAGCCGTCTTCGACACGGATGATCGTCACGCCTGCCTGTTCGGCGCGCGCGCGCAGAGTCTCGGGCTCGCGCGAGGCCCAAACGGCAATCGCCCCCTTGGTCTTGGCGGCTTGTTCGACGGCCCGGTCGGCATCGTCGATAAAAGCAGGAGGCCGCACGCGTGAGGTCAGAAAGGCTTTGATCCGTGCCCGTTTCCAAAAGGACATGCCGCAACAGACGGTGATCGCTTGATTCTGTCGCTCTTGCCGACGCCAGTCGGCCATGTATTGGGCGATCGTTTCGAATTGGGTCGGAAGGCCGGTGAAGGGGTCGGTGTAGCGCGCCATATCGAACAAGATATGGCCAACCAATTGATCGCGCGTGAACGGTGACGGGGCCCGGGGCAGTGTCGGATGGTCGTCGGTCAACCCATGACCGGTATAGGCGGACGGTCCATAGCAATGGACGTGACATCCTTTCAAGAGTGCCAGAAAACCAATCTCGCCACCAAGACAATGGACTGTCTTGGCGCGGTCGAGGAGGGGCCATGGATCGAAGCGCCCGTTTAGGATCGGCCATCCTTTGGTGCGGGCGATCTGGTTCAAGGGGGCAACCAGCCGCCCCGGCATCAGGATCAGGGCTCTTTGGTCGAGGCCGGCACAGTGTGCCGCAAGATGTCCTATTGCCGCATCGAACCCGTTTTCAGGATCATCTTCCACGAGATCGCACGCGATGAGGGTAAGGTCCGTGTCGACCCTGAGGTCGAGCCCTTGGCGCAGAAGTGCGGCGTGCGGATCCTCGGCCCAACAATCGCCCCCGATCGCCGAACTGACGATCGTCAGTTCGGCGCTTCGGGCTCGCGCGTCGCGGGGGTCGTCGCTGGCTGTTTGCGCGATGCTGGACGCATCTTGGGCTGTTTGCTCGATCCCGGACCCATCAATGGCCGTTTGGTTGATATCGGGTGCATAATAAAAAGAGACGAGAGCGGGCGTGTGCCGGTACCGGGCCCCACGGGGCGGCAGGCGAAAAAGTCCGGTATTGCCGAATGTGCGTGCGGCAAGGGGCTTTGATATGACGCCGGTCTTTTCTGTTAACATTGCGATACCGTCGGTTTATCGAAAGAAAGCGGCCATCATGATGGTTAATTTTGTTCCTATAATCATATAGGCCCAAACGCGGGTTCATCCCTATGCTCTGGGCTTAGGGGTTACCTGCGTTTTTACGACGAGGGTCCCCGTGTTTGTGCTTCCATGGTAAACTCTATCAGACGAGGGCTATGGCACCTGACAAAAAATAGGCGTGAAATCATCAAGTTTTTGTGCGTTTTCTGACAAAAAAACGTTTCTATGCGTATTTTCTATGAATATCGGTTAATTTTTCTTATTAATTGACGGATGGATATTTAAATCTTGATTAAAAAAGCGTTTATTGTTTAGGATCTGTCCCGATCGTGAGAATTCCTGCGTCCGTATGAAAAAATGGCCGCATGTTTGCCTCGATACCGCATGGGCTACCCTTAATGCCCGACATGCTGTATGATCGCGGCACTGTTTTTTAAACATGGAATATGCACCCGTGACCCATCCAATCGAAGCATCCCTTCACTTTGCACCATCCGAACCGGTGCGCGGTTTCATTTTGGTGGGTGGCGAGGATCGCGTTGCTTTTCTCCAAGGCTTGGTCAGCAACGATCTGCGCCGGTTGGATGGCGAGCATGGTCTTTGGGCGGCCCTTTTGTCGCCGCAGGGAAAGTTTCTCTACGATCTTTTCCTATACCCGATGGGCGAGGCGATCCTCATCGAAACCGAAGGGGCCCGCGTCGCCGCGTTGGTGAGCCACCTGACCCGTTACATCCTGCGTGCCAAGGTGACGATCGACAATGTGAGCGATCGCTTTGAATTGTTTCATGCCTGGGGGGCGAATGGGGATGGGGTTGAATCGTCCCTGATCTTCGGGTTACCGGCACCTGGCACAGCCGTCCCGTTCAGTATGGGGATGGTTCTGGCCGATCCGCGTCAGGGGGCGTTGGGTCTCAGGGTTGCCTTGCCGAGAGGAACCGGTGTCGCCCTCTTGAGCGACAAGGGGTTCAAGCCGGTCCCGTTCGCCGCGTGGGATCGCCTGCGTCTGAGTTTGGGCGTGCCGGATGGAAGCCGGGATCTTGAGATCGATCGGTCGATTCTGTTGGAAAATGGGTTTGACGAGTTGAACGGCGTCGCCTGGGATAAGGGATGCTATATGGGGCAGGAATTGACCGCCCGGACGAAATACCGCGCTCTCATCAAAAAACGCCTGCTGCCGGTGCATTTCTCGGGTCCGGGCCAGCCGGCAGGCACGCCGATCTTGGCCGAAACGGAAGAGGTTGGGGTTCTGCGTTCAAGTCAGGACGGGATCGGCCTTGCCTTGCTGCGTCTTGACGATGTCAAGGCGCACAGGCCGATGACCTTGGCCGGTCAGGCGCTCACCGTGGCGATCCCCGATTGGGTGAAACTCTGACGGTATTTCGCTCCGAGGAGGGATGCCCATGCTCGGCATGATCGTTAAATTGGCCATCATCGCCGTCCTCGGCCTTTTGGCGTGGCGGGCCCTCTCTCTTTGGTTCATGCGCATGACGGGCAAGTCCGACCCGCCGCAAAGCGGTCACCAAAGCGGTGTCACGGATATGGTGGCTTGTCCCGTCTGTCATACGTTCGTCATCGTTGGCGATAAAACCCGGTGCGGTCGTCCGAACTGCCCCGGTCTTTGAGGCGATGGCGATAATGCCTGGGCGATCCATCGATCGGCCCGCATCGTGCTTTTGGCGCGGTTGAGGTTTGCATCAAGCTTGGCTTGACCCGCCAAGTCTCTGAACATAATGTCGCAAACTCGATCCATTTCATATCAATCTGTACCGGAAGGCCGAAATAACCATGTCGACTCTGCCATGTGGCGCGGCGGGCACTTCTTTTCAGTCGCTGATTCTGCGCTTGCAGGCATATTGGGCTGACCAGGGTTGCGTGATCTTGCAGCCCTACGACAGTCACATGGGGGCCGGGACCTTCCACCCGGCGACGACCTTGCGGGCCTTGGGGCCAGATCCCTGGCGTGCCGCCTATGTGCAGCCGTGCCGCCGCCCGACGGATGGGCGCTATGGCGAAAACCCCAACCGCCTGCAACATTATTATCAGTTCCAAGTGATCTTGAAACCGTCCCCGATCAATAGTCAGGAACTCTATCTCGGCAGTTTGACGGCACTTGGTATCGATCCCACGTTGCATGATATTCGTTTTGTCGAAGATGATTGGGAAAGCCCGACTTTGGGGGCCTGGGGCCTTGGTTGGGAATGCTGGCTCGATGGGATGGAGGTCAGCCAATTCACCTATTTTCAACAGGTGGGCGGCATCGAATGTGCGCCGGTCGCAACCGAGCTGACCTATGGCTTGGAACGGCTTGCGACATATATTCAGGGGGTCGAGAGTATTTACGATCTCGATTATAACGGGGCTGTCGGCGAGGCCCGCATCACCTACGGCGATGTGTTCCAGCGCAACGAGCGGGAATTTTCCGCCTATAATTTCGATCATGCCGACACGGCGCAATTGTTTCAGCAGTTTCGCGATGCCGAAACCGAATGCGCCGCCTTGTTGCGTCACGGGGTGCCGCTTGCAGCCTATGATCAATGTTTGAAGGCGAGCCACACGTTCAACCTCTTGGATGCGCGCGGTGTGATCAGTGTGACGGAGCGGGCATCCTATATCGGGCGGGTGCGCGCCTTGGCGAAAGAATGTTGCGAGGGTTGGCTTCATCCGGCCCCGACGGTTCGGGGGTAGGGGCATGGTCGATTTTCTGCTGGAACTCCTGAGCGAGGAAATCCCCGCGCGCATGCAGCGCCGGGCGGCCGATCTCTTGAAAACCACGCTGGTGGCGCGCCTGGCCGAGGCCCATTTACCAGCCGCCGAGGCCGAGGCGTTTGTAACGCCGCGCCGGTTGACCGTGATCCTGCGCGGCCTGCCCGAGGCGCAGCCCGACCGCACGGTTGAGGTGCGCGGCCCTCGGGTCGGGGCACCGCCCCAGGCGATCGAGGGTTTTTTGCGGGCGAACAATCTGGCCTCTCTCGACCAATGCGACACGCGCGATACGGGCAAGGGCGTGTTCCATATTGCCGTGACGGCGATCGCGGGCAAGGATGCGGCGGCCGTGTTGGCCGATCTCGTCCCGGACGTGTTGGATGGGTTCGTCTGGCCGAAATCCATGCGCTGGGGCGATCATGCCGTGCGCTGGGTTCGTCCTTTGCAGAATATCTTGGCCCTTTTGGAGGAAAACGGTGCCGCCCGGATCGTCCCGGTGATTTGGCGCTTGGATCGGGGGCCTGGCGAGGCCGATGGTCGGGTGATCGCGGCCAACGATCGCACACGCGGGCATCGGTTCCTGGCCCCGGACTGGTTTACCGTGACCGGCATTGCCGATTATCGCGAAAAACTGAAGAATGCCAAGGTCATCCTCGATCTCGATGACCGCAAGGCCCTGATCGCGGCCGATGCAGAGGCGTTGGCTGTGGCGCAAGGCTTGGATGTCATCCCCGATCCCGACTTGCTGGAAGAGGTGGCGGGCCTCGTCGAATGGCCGGTGGTGCGCCTGGGCCGGATCGATCCCGCCTTCATGGATGTCCCGGCCGAGGTCTTGACCACCTCGATGCGCACGCACCAGAAATATTTCGCCTTGGAAAATGCGGCCGGGGCCTTGGCACCGTTTTTCATCGTGGTCTGCAACAACCTGCCCCGCGATGGCGGGGCCGTGATGGTGGCAGGCAACGAGCGCGTGTTGAAGGCGCGCCTTTCCGATGCCAAGTTTTTCTGGGATCAGGATCGCAAGGCCACCCTCGAAAGCCGTCTGGGGCGCCTGAAAGAACGGGTGTTCCACGCCAAGCTCGGCACGGTCTCTGACAAGGTCGACCGGATGCGGGGCCTGTCCGCCCGCCTGTGCCCGGTCGTGGAACGGGCGATTGTTAGCCGGTTCGACCTGCCAACCCTGCGCAATGCGGCGGATCGGGCGGCACAGCTTGCCAAGGCCGATTTGTCGAGCGCCTTGGTCGGTGAATTCCCGGAACTTCAGGGGATTGTCGGCCGCTATCTCCTGCGCGAAGAAAACCGCGCGCTGTCAGGCGATCAGGCGGTTGTCGGCGATGCCATCGCCCAGGCTATCGCCGAGCATTACGCCCCGGCGGGTCTTGACGATCAGACGCCGATAGAACCGGTCAGTGTGGTGGTCAGTTTGGCCGACAAGCTCGACACGTTGATCTGTTTTTTTGCCATCGACGAAAAACCGACCGGCTCGAAGGATCCTTATGCCCTGCGCCGGGCGGCCCTCGGCATCATCCGCCTCGTTCTGACCCACGGGTTGCGCCTGCCGTTGCGCGCCTTTTTCACCGGGGTCTTGGCCGATCAAAGCCAGTTGGACCGATCGCCGAAGGTGGTCGACGGCCTGATCGACTTCTTTGCCGAACGGCTGAAAACCCATCTCAAGGATTTGGGCATTCGTCACGATATCGTCGCCGCCGTGTTGGCGGTGGGTGCCTGGGATGGCGATCTCGTCTTGTTGGTGGCGCGCGCACGGGCCTTGCAGGATTTCCTCACCGGCGAGGATGGGGCGAATTTGCTGACCGCCTATCGTCGGGCGAGTAAGATCGTCGCCATTGAAGAGAAAAAAGACAATACAACCTATAACCGGAATGTGGACCCTGCCGTGCTTTTATTGCCGGAAGAGAGCGCCCTGTTCGCGCGTTTAACCGAGGTTGCCCCCATCGTGCACGATGCTGTGGGGCGGGAAGAATTTGGTGAGGCCATGACCGTTCTGGCGCAGTTGCGCGGGCCGGTCGATGGTTTTTTTGATCGGGTGACGGTTAATGCGGATGATCCGACCATGCGGGCGAACCGGCTGTGCCTCTTGGCGCAGATCCGCGATACGCTGAACCGAGTGGCGGATTTTTCCAGGATCGAAGGATAGGGCTGGTCATGGCGAAATGGGTTTACACCTTTGGTGACGGGTCGGCGGAAGGCCGGGCCGACATGAAAAATCTTTTGGGCGGCAAGGGTGCCAATCTCGCGGAAATGAGCAATCTCGGCCTGCCGGTGCCGCCGGGCCTGACGATCACGACCGAAGTCTGTACTTATTTCTATGACAATAGCCGTACATATCCGCCGGAATTGGCGGCCCAGGTGACGGACGCACTCCGCCATGTCGAACGGATCATCGGGGCGACGTTCGGCGATCCTGACAATCCGCTGCTGGTTTCCGTGCGCTCCGGGGCGCGAGCCTCCATGCCCGGCATGATGGATACCGTCCTCAATCTCGGCCTCAATGACGTGACGGTCGAAGGGCTGGCCCGGCGCAGCGGCGATGCGCGCTTTGCCTATGACAGTTACCGCCGCTTCATTCAAATGTATGGTCAGGTGGTGTTGGATGTCGAACATCACTTGTTTGAAGAGATTCTCGAGGGCCACAAGCTCGATATCGGCGCGCATCTCGACACGGAACTGACCGGCGACGATTGGCGCACCGTGATCGCGGGCTATAAGGAAGTGGTCGAACAACAGACCGGCGAACCCTTTCCCCAGGACCCTCAGGCGCAATTATGGGGGGCGGTCGGGGCCGTTTTCGGCAGTTGGATGAACCAACGCGCGATCACTTATCGTCGCCTGCACGAAATCCCGGCCTCTTGGGGCACGGCCGTCAATGTTCAGGCCATGGTGTTCGGCAATATGGGTGAAGATTGCGCGACCGGCGTTGCCTTCACCCGCAACCCGTCGACCGGCGAAAACCTGTTCTATGGCGAATATCTCGTCAATGCCCAGGGCGAAGATGTCGTGGCCGGGATCCGCACGCCGCAACCCATGACGATCGCGGGCAAGGCGTTGAACGGCGTCGGCCTGCCCGCCATGGAAGAGGTGATGCCCGCCGTGTTCGCCGACCTCGTGCGTATTCGCGGCCTTCTCGAAACCCATTACCGGGATATGCAGGATATCGAATTCACGGTTCAACAATCGAAACTCTGGATGCTGCAAACCCGCAACGGCAAGCGCACGGCCCCGGCGGCCTTGCGGATCGCCGTGGATATGTGCCGCGAAGGATTGATCGACCAGAACGAGGCCGTGCGCCGGATCGACCCCGCCTCGCTCGATCAGTTGCTGCATCCGACCCTCGACCCCAAGGCACCGAAACAGGTCTTGGCGAAGGGCCTGCCCGCGTCGCCCGGTGCCGCCTCTGGGGCCGTGGTGTTCAATGCCGAGGATGCCGAGGTGCAGGCCGCCAAGGGGGTTGCCGTCATTCTGGTGCGGATTGAAACCAGCCCGGAAGATATTCACGGTATGCATGCAGCGAAGGGCATTTTGACCACGCGCGGCGGCATGACCAGTCACGCCGCCGTGGTGGCGCGCGGCATGGGACGGGCCTGCGTCGCCGGGGCGGGCGATTTGCGGGTCGATTATAAAAACCAAACTTTCTCCGTCATGGGTACGACGGTGAAGGCGGGCGATATCGTCACGATCAATGGATCGACCGGCGAGGTCATTTTGGGGGCCGTCCCGACGATTCAGCCGGATCTGTCCGGCGATTTTGCCGATCTCATGGTTTGGGCCGATAAAATCCGTCATCTCAAGGTTCGGGCCAATGCCGAAACGCCGCTCGACGCCCGCACGGCTCGGAAATTCGGTGCCGAGGGAATCGGTCTCTGCCGGACCGAGCATATGTTCTTCGACACCGATCGTATTTTGGCCATGCGCGAGATGATTCTGGCCGAAGATTTGACCGGTCGCCGGGCGGCTCTTGCCAAGCTTTTGCCGATGCAACGGGGCGATTTCGTCGCGTTGTTTCAAATCATGGAAGGGTTGCCGGTTACGATTCGGTTGCTCGACCCGCCCCTGCACGAATTCTTGCCCCATACCGAGGCGGAATTCGATGAAATTGCCCGGTCGATCGGCAAGGATATCGGCTATGTCCGCCATCGGGCCTCGGCGTTGCATGAATCCAACCCGATGTTGGGGCATCGGGGCTGTCGTCTCGGCGTGACGTATCCTGAAATTTACGAAATGCAGGTCCGGGCGATTTTTGAAGCCGTGGTCGAGGTCGTGCGCGCGGGCGGTGCCGCCGTGAAGCCGGAAATCATGATCCCGCTCGTGTCGGTCAAGAAAGAATTGGATCTTTTGAAGGCGCTCGTTGACCGTGTTGCCCAAGAAGTGGGGAAATCTGCGGGCATCGCGGTGGATTATCTCGTCGGGACGATGATCGAATTGCCCCGCGCGGCGATCACGGCGGATGAGATTGCCGAAACGGCGGAGTTTTTCAGTTTCGGCACCAACGATTTAACCCAAACCACCTTTGGTCTGTCGCGCGACGATGCCGGGTCCTTCCTCGGCCATTATCAGCGTCAAGGCATCCTGGAACGAGATCCGTTCGTGTCAATCGATGTCGACGGGGTTGGGTTTTTGATCAAGCATGCCGTTGAACGCGGGCGCAAGACCAGGCCTGATATCAAACTCGGCATTTGCGGGGAACATGGTGGCGATCCGGCATCGGTGCATTTCTGTGCCTCGGCCGGACTCGATTATGTTTCCTGCTCACCCTATCGCGTGCCGATCGCTCGGTTGGCAGCGGCGCAGGCGGCACTCACCGCCCCTGCGGGGGGGCCGTCGACGACGGCCTGATCTTGGTCGGTGATATGCACCGGGGCGGCAGTGATGCGGCCCTGCTTGCTTCCCTCCTGACAGGGGGGAAGCAGGCTCTTGCCCAGGCTCTTGCCCATATCGAGCAAAAACCCGATGACCGGGATACGCTTGATTTGCTGGATGCCGCCTATCATGCCGCGCGTGCTCAGACCATTGGCTTGACCGGTCCGCCGGGTGTAGGCAAATCGACCTTGACCAATCATTTGATTTCCGCCTGGCGTGCCGCCGGTAAAACCGTCGGGGTCATCGCGGTCGATCCCTCTTCGCGCCTATCCGGTGGGGCCTTGTTGGGCGATCGCACCCGCCTGCGCACGGATCCGATGGATACGGGTGTTTTCGTGCGCTCGATGGCAGCACGGGATCGGTTGGGGGGTGTTGCCGATTTGACCGTTGCGGCGATGGTCTTGATGCGGGCCCTTTTCGACTATGTCCTGATTGAGACGGTCGGCGTTGGTCAGTCGGAAACGGACATCGCCATGATGGCCGATACCGTTATCTTGTGTCTGCAACCGGGATCGGGTGATTCTTTGCAATTCATGAAGGCCGGTATCGTCGAAATTCCCGATCTGGTCATCGTCACGAAGGCGGATATGGGGGAACCTGCGCGCCAAGTTTTGTGTGATCTGATCGCGACCTTGAAATTGCGTTCCCACCAAAACGGTGGGTGGCAGGCTGAAGCGCATTTGGTTTCGGTGCGCGATGGGGTTGGGCTTGATGGTCTCGTCCGGGCAATCGATCGCCATGCCGATTTTATCGGACCTTGCCTCGCCGAAAGGCGTTTGGCGCAGGCCCGCTGCTGGTTATTGGCGGCGGTTAAGGAACGGTGGGGGCGAGAGGGTATGCGTCGCTTCGTGATGCCGCCTTTAACGCTCGATCAGTCGCCGTTTCGTGTTTTCGAAGCCTTTTCGCTCTAATCCAATAAACCCAAGCCCTGATAATAAAACCCCCTGTTATCGACGTGATAACAGGGGGGTTTCGTCATGGGTGTCAAGACGGTACCATCTTGACACCCTAAACGCAGGATCCGTTTAATAGAGGCCGGTAATGTAATAGAAGGCGATGACGACGAACACGGCCAAGGTCTTGATGCTCGTGACGGCAAAAATATCCTTATAGGATTGTTTATGGGTAAGACCGGTAACGGCCAGAACCGTGATCACGGCCCCGTTATGGGGCAATGTGTCCATGCCGCCGCTTGCCATGGAAGCAACACGGTGCATAACGTCCATGGGAATGCCATTGGCGACCGCAGCAGCCTTGAATTGTTCAGCCAAGGCGGCAAGGGCGATGGTCATACCGCCCGATGCCGATCCGGTGATCCCGGCGAGGGTGGTCACGGAAACGGCTTCGTTGACCAAGGGGTTGGGAATGGCTTTTAAAGTCTCCGAAATCACGATGAAGCCGGGCAGGGCCGCGATGACGCCACCAAAGCCATTTTCGGCCGCCGTATTCATGGTTGCCAACATGGCACCCGCGACGGCTTGTTTCGACCCTTCGATGAACCGGGTCATTACCGGGCGGAAAGCCAGAACCAAGACGGTGACAATGCCGAGCAACAAGCCCCCTTCGACGGCCCAGATGGCGGCAATGGGGCCGATATCTTGGGCAATGGCGGGCTTGCCAGCAGTCAAGGTGAAAGACAGGGTTTTGCCAAGCCCCTTGATATAGGAGGATAAAAAGAACGTCGTGACGCCGACGACGATGAGGGGCAGGATGGCAAGGGCGGGATTGACCAACGTATCCGAAGATTTGTCGGTTTCCGGTTCATTGATGTGACCGGAGCCATAGCCTTCACCGGCGGCAATGGCAAGGCGGCGTTGCCGATCGAGATACAGGAAACCGACGGCCAAGATGAAAATCGATCCGACAATGCCGAGGATCGGGGCAGCATAGATATTCGTGCCGAAATAGCTGCTGGGAATGACATTCTGAATTTGCGGGGTGCCGGGCAGGGAGTCCATCGTATAGCTGAAGGCGCCAAGGGCGATGGTACCAGGGATAAGGCGCTTTGGAATATTGCCAGCGCGGAACATTTCTGCCGCAAAGGGATAAACGGCGAAGACCGCGATGAACAAAGACACGCCGCCATAAGTCAGGATATTGCAGACCAAAATAATGGCAAGCAGCGCCTGAGATTGTCCCAAAGTCTTGATCACGAAACCGGCAATCGATTTTGAAAAACCGGATAGTTCAATGACTTTGCCGAAAATCGCCCCTAAAACGAAGACGGGGAAATAAAGCCGGACGAAGGTGACCAGTTTATCCATGAACACCGCATTGAAGACGGTGGCAACGGCCTCGGGGTTAGTGAGTAACACGGCACCCATTGCGGCAATGGGGGCGAATAAAACGATGCTAAAACCACGATAGGCGACATACATCAAAAAGATTAAGGCGCCAAGACAGATGATAAATTCCATACGGTTCCCTCCCATAAGAACATTGGGTCGATTGGCCTGCAAATAATAATTGGCTTTTTTGTCAGACGAAACGGCATTGCCGCCGTCAAAAATGCCGTTTACTCCCCCTGACGCATGATTGAAGCAGGCTTCGTCTTTGCGACCGCACCGAAGTGATCAGTTTTTAGCGAAACCACACACATGCCTATTGGAAGGGATTTCTAAATGATCGGCTCTCCAACCTCAAGCCTCGTCCTTAACACTAAGGGGGGGGATGAGTGATATTTATCCAGATTGCGGGATATCGATGATGTTAAATTTTAAAAAAATAATAAATTATATAATTTATGAAAATAGGAGTGAAAAATACGGTAAAAATATTGCAAAGCAATATATGGGTTTGTTACGCGACTCTAGCAGAATAAAAAAAACCCCCAACACTTGTTGGGGGTCAATGACGTTAGTAATAAATGTTTTTATTATTTGTATTGGACTCATCATGGTATGGGTGCGTATTTAATCGGACAACCAGGGGCCTTCAGTGCGCTTTGATTGACTGGCTTGCTGGCGATGAGATCATCTAACGCATTGGCAAGAATAGGCTTTCCATCCTTTGGATCTTCAAAGCCACCGATGTATGACAGAATGCCGCTGCCATCGATAACGTAAAGGTCGGGTGTTTGCTTTACGTCATAGACCCGGGCCACGTCGCTTTTGCTGTCGATCAGGGTAGTGGTTGGGGCGGCGTCGCGGTCGGCCGCTTTCTGTTCCGCATCATCCCCGCTCAAGTACCCCTCGGAACCGGGTGCCGCCGAAATGATCGTCAACCAAACGACGCCAGCTTCGGTATATTTCTTTTGCAGTTTCTGAACGGTTTTTGCCGCATAGGCCTTCTGCACTGACGGGCAAGCATCGTTGGTCCATTCCAAAACCACGATTTTACCCTTGAAATCGGAAAGACGCACCGTGCGGCCCTTGCTGGAAACGACGGCAAAATCGGGTGCCTTCTCGCCCAAATGTGCAAGGGCGCTGGGCCGCACCAGACCCGGCATGGGGGCGGCAGATACCGTTGTCTGGCTCATAAAAAGCCCGGTTGCAATCAGGGACGCGGTGGCGGCAATCAGCAATGAACGGCGCATGAAGGATGAAGGCATGGCGGGTTCCTGGTGGCGGAAGATACGGGAAAATCAACCCTGATTGAATTGGTCAAGCAGGATGGAAACGGTGAGCAGTTGGGGAAGGACCGTCGGTTTACCACTCTTATCATAATAAACGTAAAGCGGAACGCCGCTGCGTCCGAATTCTTTCAAGAGATGTGTAATCCGAGGATCTTGATTGGTCCAATCCCCCTTCAGATAGAGGATATTGCCGTTCTGGAATGCGGTGCGCACAGCGTCGGTTTCAAGCGAAACGCGTTCATTCACGAGGCAGGTAAGACACCAGGCCGCTGTTAGATTGACAAAAACCGGTTGGTGCGCATCCAAGGCTGCACTTAACCGTTCGGGCGAATAAGCTTCGGCGCGGGCGCTTTCATTTTTATCGCCGGACGATGCCTGGGCCCGGGATGGGATACTGGACCCAACCATGACAACAAGCCAAATTCCGGCAAGCGCTGTCGCCGCAAGCCCTGACCGTCGCAGCCAGCGCAGAGTGCCATGGTCCGGCTCGGCTTTGCCAAGAATAAAGACACCCAAACCGACGACGACGAGCCCCATAAGAGCGGCCAGCAGCCCATCGGATCCTGTTTGCTGACTGAGAACCCAGATGAGCCATGCCGACGTCGCATAAAGCGGAAAAGCAAAAACCTGCTTCAGAGTCATCATCCAGGCACCGGGCTTCGGCAAGAGGCGGGCAAGACCGGGAACCAACGCAATTAAAAGATAGGGTAAGGCAAGGCCGAAACCAACGGCAAGAAATACCGCGATTGCAGCGCCCGCAGGGGCGACCAAGGCATAACCGGTTGCGGCACCCATGAAGGGTGCCGTGCAGGGGGTTGCAACGACGGTAGCAAGGGCACCGGTGAAAAACGAGCCGAGCAGCCCCTGGCGGTTTGATAGCCCCCCGCCAACCCCCGTGAGCCCAACGCCGAAATCGGCGACGCCGGAAAGGGAAAGGCCCATGGCGAACATGACGTAGGCCAGAATGGCGACCAGGGCAGGAGATTGCAACTGGAACCCCCAGCCAAGGGCTTCACCACTGGCCCGCAGGACCAAGAGCCCACCGCCCAGACCCGCAAAGCACAGCAAGATGCCAGCCGTATAGGCAAGGGCATGATGCAACACGGCACCCCGCGCCCCACCCGATGATTTGACGACACTCAAAACCTTGAGAGATAGAATGGGGAACACACAGGGCATGAGATTCAAAATCAAGCCGCCGACGATACCAAACAGCAAGGCTTCCCACAGGGTGACATCGGAGTCGATTGCGGTGATTGGAAGCGATGCCGCACCCGGCATAAAACCGGGCACAGTCCCGGCATTTGCCTTCAGCGCAAAGGCAGGGCCCGTCTGACCGACTGCCAACACGCCCTCGATTGTGCTGGGTTCCTGTTTCAGGGCCCCCGACCGTTTGGTTGCGAGTGTTAACATCCCATCGACGACATCAAGCTTTTGCGGGGCCTCGTCTTCGATCGTTCCCGCGTAGGGGAAAAAAGTGATCTGGGTCAGATCGTTTTTTGACAATGGACCCAGTGCGGCTATAGGAACGGCAAGGGCGAGCCTTTTTGAATCGACTGTAAACTGCGCCTCCGTCTTGATCTCTTTCGGCAGTGCGGCTTTATTTTTAGCAAAATTATCGAGAACGGCTTGTTGCGATGGGGTACCCTGTCCGATGGGTATCTCGGCTGTGAGATCGGCTTCGCCCGGAATGCAAATATCGGCACAGACGAGAAAGCTGACATGAGCGGCGATGCTGGCAGCACCCTGCACCGTTGCGTCCGCTCGCAACGGTACGGTCAATGTGACCGGCTGCTCATAGCCGTAATTGGTAATGCCGTTGATGGAAAAACGTTCGGGGCGAGGCCAGTTGATCGCACCGGCTGTAATTCCATCAGGAAGGGTCCATTTGATTTCGGTCGGAAGACCGGAATCGCCCGGATAACGCCAATATGTATGCCATCCAGGCTTCGCATCGAGGGTGATTCCGGCCAGGATCTCGCCGCTCGCAGAAAGGGCAGTTCTGTCGAACTGAAGAGAGAGCGTAACTTTATCCGTGACGACGCGATCGGCTGCATGGAGCGGGGTCAAACCTAAAGCAAGCAGGATCGCTACAGTGCCTGCCACGGTTTGGGCGATCCGACGGCCGACATTGCATGCAACCAAATCTCCGCGGCCCAGGTTGAACATGATCTCTTCCTCAATAATTTACCCGATGCCATAGCCAAAAAGATCACAGAATGATCGTCGGATCATGCGGCCCATCGGCCCACAGCTTATATCCCATCGTTGACCAAGTGCCGATCACTTTCCACCGATACTAACAGATATTGGTGCCAGTCTAAAACCCCGTCGTCGGGTTTTGGCCGGTGAAGAAACGCGGCAGATTGGCACAAACTGAAAAAACAAAGGACACTCAGGATGTCGCAGTTCCGGCGAATAGTCTTCCGTCACTCGGTTTTGCCCTCTGCATGGCGCATCCAGCTGCGAAGGGTCGCATGAGGTCGATCCAAATAAAGCCGATGGGTTGCATCCCGCCAAGTTTTAGCCAGATCGATGAGTTGATCACTGATTGCAGAGGCGGGAAGGTCATGGCTCCAAAGCTCAATTTGATCTGCTGTGAAGACCGAGAGAACGAAGCTGCCGATCAGCAAGCTTCTCAGAATTTTAAAGGGCATGGCATCGTATTTTATTCTGGTCATGGCGGCACGATCTTTAGAATTGAAAATATATGAAGGGCGCAATGCCGGTCGGACCCAATGCATCTATGATCATGACGAGGAAGCCGGCAAGAACACCGCGCTGGATTAACGGCATGCAATCCAAAAGGCGGACACTTTTCTCAAAAAGGCTTGAAGGTAAATAGTGAAAGGAAAAGGATACTGTAAGCAGGGTGAAAATAAAAGGAGTTGAATATTGAATTTCTTGATTCCAATTAGCAAGACTGGTCCAATATGTAAGCATGTCAGCAAAACTGGCGCATCGGAAGGGAACCCAAGCCAAACATACGAGATTGAATGTCAAGAAAATTCCCAGAATACGAAATAATTTTGTATCAATAAGTGTTTTTGGAATTATTTTTTTGATAAAATCTTGCACAATCAAAAGAAAGCCATGCATAATCCCCCAAACGATAAAAGTATCTCGTGCGCCATGCCAAAGACCTCCAAGAAACATAGTGATCATTTTATTTAAATTTGTTCGCAATAATCCTTGCCTGTTTCCACCAAGAGAAATATAAAGATAATCTCTAAGCCATGACGATAAAGAAATATGCCAGCGCTGCCAGAAATCCGATGGGCTGGTGGCGCGATAGGGTTGATTGAAATTAATTGGAAAATGATAACCAAGTAAGAGAGCAAGACCTATGGCGATGTCACTGTAACCACTAAAATCGCAGTATATTTGAGCAGAATAACCATAAATTGCCAGAATTAAATCAATAGCATGATAAGATTCTGGAGATAAAAAAACAGGGTCAACAATATCATTGGCAAGAGCACTGGCTAATACGACTTTTTTAAATAGTCCTAAAATAATTAATATTAGACCTTTATTGATATAGATCTGATTTGGATCTGGGGACTTTTTAAATTGTGGTAAGAAAACTGATGCGCGGACAATGGGTCCTGCAACAAGTTGCGGAAAAAAGGCAACATACAATAATAGATCAATTGGATTTTTTGTTGCCTGTATCTTATTTTTATAGACATCCATAACATATGAAATGCCGTGAAATGTCATAAATGAAATTCCGACCGGAAGCGTAATCTCAAGATAAGGAATTGTTGATTTGTAGGATAAATAATCTAAGCCCTGATTAATTAACTCGGTAAAAAAAGTAAGGTATTTAAAAAAACCTAATAATAAAATATTAATTGAGATGGATACTATTAATATTATTTTTTTATACAATTTTTTTTCTATTAAAAAAATCAAATTACCAACAAAATAGCTAAATAATGCAATAAAAGAAAGGAGGAAAATATAATTTATGTTCCACCAGGCATAAAATACGAAGCTCAGGACGACAAGAATAGCCTTACGCAGCTCATTCCATGGATTGCTTAGCCAAATGATGGAGAAACTGAAAAGAAAAAAAATTAGAAAAATTGCGGTTGGAAATTGCATGTCAAAACCTGATTCAATCGGATTAAGGGTGAGGTTGGTTCTGTTTATAAATTTTATATTGGCCCATGAGATCATCAAAAAGTGCATCACCGGCAATGAGATAACCATCGGCCGTGAAATGAATATGATCAGGACGCGCCAAAGGCGGCATCATTTGGGCCCAACGATGGGTACCGCAAGATCCTCCCATAACGCGGGACCAGTCCCAGAACCCGTAGTTATTTTGGATGGCAAGATGTTTTTGCGCTTGGCGAATAAGCGCAAGGCCCGATGGTGGAATCCAAGCGCATCGACCGCCGCCGCGATGATTGGTGCGGGCGACTTCTTCTCCTATGCAGAGGGGAGATGGGCCGCAGCCTTGCGGCTGTTTTTCCCCATCTGGCGGACCGACAATGAGAATAGATGCCATGGGCGCACTTTGTTTCAATCGATCTATGACGGCGGCAAAAGAAACTTCATACGAATCGGGTTTTACGTCTGGGGCAAAGCCCTCGTTAGTGCCATAGGCAAAAATGATAAGATCGGGAGCGGTGTTTTTTAGTTCCCAATCAACAATAGAGGCATCCCACCGTTCGATAACGCTTTGTGTGGCACCGCTAATTCCTACACTATCTAATAAAATACCTGGGTTTGATTTTTCAATATTTAAGGAAATTAAATCAACTGGTCGATTGTTTTTGGTAATAATTTCAATTTTATGCGATTTTTTCTTGATATTGAGCGAAATTCTCTCTGCACGAAAATTTGGTCCAGCCGTCTCTATTTCTTGGATTTTTTCGCCATCGACGGTGACTTGCAATAAACCACCATTGGGCTGTTGAAGGATTTCAAGTTCGGCACGATCAAAAAACTGCATTTCTTGTGCAGTTAACGATAGGTTTTGTTCATTCTGTGCCGTTTGTAACCGAAAACCAGTAACGCCATAGGCACCTAAATTTTGTGCATTGAAACTATTATAGACCCGCCAACCGGAAGACATTGCAGCAGCATAGGGGGCCGGTCTATATCCAATATAGGGAACGCCAACCGGCAATAGCCCACGTCCTCCATCGCCAAAACGCTCTTGAAACCGACTGCGTAAGCGACCGCTGAAACGATCGCCGGCGGTATGACTGTCACCAAGTTGAAGAATCCGTACCGCTCTTGCCCGACGCCCTGTTTCCAGGTCATTCAGGGCGTGAAAAAAATTATCTAATGGATTGCTTGATCTTTTTGACAGTTTTACTGGTGCACTGGGTGCCAAATGCCCGATCGGTCCGCTAAGTTCGGTTATAGAAACGGGTGACGGGACAGTGTTATCATTTTTTTGAACAATTGCCGTATCTTGTATAGATGAAACAGAATTTTTTGGTATTGGAACGACGCCTGAATCCTTTGATCTGTCATCAGGTTTACACCCACTGATCAATAAAAATGACAGAATAATAAATATTGAATTTAAAGAAAAATTACTCAATGGAGTAAGTCCATTTTTTTGAAGATACTTGATGGTTTTCATTCTCATTATGTGGTTCATTATTATCAAGTATGTTCTTAATTGATCCGTTTATAATGGCAGCATTGAAGATTTCAAGAATGTTTTTTGCTATTACTTCATAACCGATAGATGTAAAATGCATGCCATCATCTGCTCTTACGAGTTTAATTTTTCCATCGTTGGCTTTCAAATGCGATGCAAATTTTCCCGTTTCATCGACGCTCATATCATGCCATGACACGTAAGATATGTTCAGTTTTTTCGATTCGGATTCGAATATGGCATTTAAATAATCTGCATCGTCAGCAATCGTTTGATCACGCATACTGGGAAGTCCAACCCAATAAATTGACGCGGCACCCTTGCCTGCCGATTGAATCAGTTTTTCAACAGCGTTCTCATAATCGCTTTTCCAGACGGTGCTTTTGAAAGTTGCTTTCCTCTTTCCATCGACGATAGCGTCCTGGCGATCATTCAGGCCAAGACAAATGATGATGACGTCAGGATGTTCGGCATTGACAATTTCAGTGACACCTTGTTGCCAATCATAAATATCGGGTCGCACAAGGCCCGTTCCATTTCGGGTATGTCGTTGTAAGATAAAATCGCGCTGTTTTTTTGGTTGGAGTTGTCGAAAAAGCCCCCCCCAGATACCATCAGCCAACGAATCGCCAATGACGCTGATTGTGATTGGGTGTTTTGGTTGCATGTCTGCGGCCTGATCGGCGGCCATCAAGGATTGCCCCCAAAAAAAGAAGCATAAAAAAAACGAAACAATCAATCGTTTCAAAAAATTAAAAACCAACATGACAGAGCCGTTTCATGGGGTGTTTATGGCTTGCTAGACAATCCTCCTTACCAGGGCAATCATCAGAGAGCAAGATACAGTGTTGAAAAATTATGATTGGGTGATAGGTAAAAAATGAAGAGGTTATATAAAAAAATGCCATGAGAATCATAACCTCATGGCATTTTTTTTAAGAATAAGATTTGAGTATTTTCTACTTTAATACGGTGTTGCTTTTTGACAATGTCTTCAGAAGATTAAGAGCGGCATTGCGTTGACGATCGTCTTCGATCGCATAAAACGCGCGAACCAATTCGACGGTTTTACGCTTTTTCATGAGATCGCTCGGCACGCCGTCGATATCACCAATGGTGCCGGAAGCCGTTTCAAATATTTCCTGAGCGGCCTCGGCACCGCCTTCGATGTCGACCGTTTCAAAGAAGTAAGACACAGGAACATGCAGAATAAGCGATAACTGATAAAGCCGCGATGCGCTGATCCGGTTGGTGCCATGCTCGTATTTCTGCAATTGCTGAAATGTCAGGCCGATGACCTTCGAAACAGCTTCCTGCGATAAACCCAACAAGATTCGGCGAAGCCTAACTTGTGCACCGACGGCGACGTCGATGGCTTTTAACTGTTCATTGCTCAGCTGACCGCGGGATTGATTACGAGAAACGATGATGTTTTGCACGTTAGATGGACGGGCCATGACGTTACCTCATTCTACTTTATGCTATCTATGAGTGAAGCATAGATAGGCAGTTGTTGGCTACAGGGAATTTATCACAAAAAAGAGCGACACCCAACTTACCGACGGCGACTAGGTTTTCTTCTGACGGATGCTCCACCTGTCAGAAGAACGGATCGGAGCAAACTTCATAAAAAATTATTATGATCGATTCCTTTATGTTCAAGTTTCGCGTGTAATGCAAGCTTTAATTTTTCATTAAGCCAAAGGGAAGGATTTTTTTAAAAACAAAAGATTGTAATATTTTCCAAATTTTTAAAGAAAAAAATTTAAAAAAATTATTTTTAATTCAATTTTTCTTTGCAAAATGCGGGATTACTTAAGTAAAAAAAACAAAAAAATCAATAATAAAAAAAGATAATTTTTTTAAAAAGTAAATTTTTTTGTTTTTTTTGAAATTTTCCCCGATACGCTTTACAAAATTTTTTTGTTGAAATAGTTGAAAGGTTATCATTGGTTTTGCTGTATGAGTCTTGCTTTTTTGGCCTATTGATGCCATCCTCTTTAACACAATGGCGGGGGCGTGTTGCGGGTATTGTGACATGATTTTCTGCTAAATGATAACAGGGGTTGCTCAATGAAGCGAATTTTGACGGTGTCAGTTTCCTTTGCGGCACTTTATTCTGTCTGTGGTTCGGCCTATGCCGGTCCGACACTCGATAATGTGAAGGCCAAGGGCCAAATCACCTGTGGTGTTAACCAAGGCGGCACCGCCGGTTTCAGCATTCCTGATAGCCAAGGTGTCTATAAAGGCCTGGATGTCGATGTCTGTCGTGCCGTTTCTGCTGCGATTTTCGGCACGCCCGACAAGGTGAAGTATGTGCCTTTATCGGCCCCACAACGGTTTACCGCTCTTCAATCGGGCGAAATTGACATCCTGTCTCGTAATTCTACCTGGACCTTGACGCGTGAAGGATCGCTTGGCCTTTTGTTCGCCCCCAGCGTTTTTTACGACGGTCAGGGGTTTATGGTGTCAAAAAAACTTGGCATCAAGAGTGCTAAGCAATTGTCCGGTGCCACTGTCTGCGTACAACCTGGAACCACGACCGAACTCAATTTGGCTGATTATTTCCGCACGAATAAGATGGATTTGAAGCCTGTTGTGATCGAGAAACTGGATGAGGTTGAGAACGCTTTCTTCTCTGGGCGCTGTGATGTTTATACGACGGATGCCTCTGGTCTTGCTGGCACGCGCATTGCCAAGGCACCTAATCCCGACGATTATGTGATTCTGCCCGAACTGATCTCGAAGGAACCTTTGGCACCGGCGGTTCGCCAAGGTGACGATCAATTCTTCAATATTCTGCGTTGGACCGTTTATGCCCTGATCGAGGCTGAGGAAAAGGGTATTACGCAGCGCAATGTCGATGATCAGCTGAAGTCTGATGATCCGAACGTCAAGCGTCTCTTGGGCGTCATTCCACAAAATGGCAAGGCTTTGGGTTTGGATGAAAAATGGGCCTATAATGCCATTAAGGCCGTCGGCAATTACGGCGAAGTTTTCGAACGGAATGTCGGTAAGGGCAGCCCGTTGAAAATTGAGCGTGGCGTCAATGCGCTTTGGAATGCCGGCGGATTGATGTACGCACCGCCGCTGCGTTGATTGCGCGCTAAAAAAGTGAGTATTAATTAGCGTTGGGACTATGCTTGACCCTGTTGCGTGTTTGCGGTTGGGTCAAGCATATTTTTAAGCAATTAGTGTGTGTTGTGATAAGGTGATTAGCGCATGAGTAAGAAAGCCTCTCTAAAAACGGCGCAGGACACTAATATTCTATCTGTTTGGTTAAATGATCCTCAGGTTAGAGCAATTTTCTGGCAATTTTTTGTCATTGCTGCTCTTTTGTTATCAATTTACTATTTGGCAAACAATGCAATTATCAATTTGCAGCGACAATCTATTGCGACTGGCTATGGGTTTATTACCCAGGAAGCCGGTTTTCAGATCAGTGAATCGATGATACCTTACTCACCTTCGGATACGTATGGTCGCGCCTTTGTCGTCGGGTTGCTTAACACGCTTTCTGTTTCGTTTGCCGGGATAATTCTATCGACAATCTTGGGCACCCTGATTGGTATTGCCCGTCTTTCGAGTAATTTCTTGATTTCAAGGCTTTCGCTTTTTTTTGTCGAATTGATTAGAAATGTGCCGCTTCTGTTGCAATTGCTGTTTATCTATACCTTTCTTAATTTTTCGACCCCGTTTGCACGGGATGCGTGGAACTTTCTTCCTGGCGTTTTTCTGTCGGTGAAGGGCCTGATGGTTCCCGTACCCCTGGCCGATCGATTGCACCTTTATATTCTTGCGTCACTGCTTTTATCTATTGCCCTTGCTTGTGCCATTACGCTTTGGGCGCGGGAGAGACAAGATCTAACGGGAAAGAATTTTCCAACTTTCTATGTTAATTTTTGTATTATTGTTCTGATCCCGGCAATTGTTTTTCTTGCTTTGGGGTCCCCACTTTCGGTCGAGTTTCCTGTTTTCAAAGGATTAAATTTTGAAGGTGGGATCACTTTATTACCTGAACACACTGCCTTGTTGTTTGGTTTGGTTATTTATACTTCGGCTTACATAGCCGAGATTGTTCGGTCTGGTATTTTGGCCGTGAGCCATGGACAAACAGAAGCGGCAAGTGCATTGGGTTTGAATAAAGGACAGATTTTACGTCTCATAGTGTTGCCTCAGGCTGTTCGGGTCGTCATTCCGCCGATGACGAGCCAATTTTTAAATTTGACCAAGAATTCGACGCTTGCTGTTGCAATTGGCTATCCAGATTTGGTTTTTGTGACGAACACGCAGATGAATCAAACTGGACAAGCAATCGAAGGTATGTCGATCATTATGGGGACTTATCTGACGATTAGTTTGGTCATATCCTTTTTTATGAACATATATAATGCAAGCATTGCATTGAAGGGGCGCTAAATATGACCGATTTAAATATTGAAACAAAGAATGTTGTCGGTAATTTCCTTTTTCGTGTGGTTGATAAAATCCGCACCAACCTTTTCAATTCTGTTTCTAATACGATCGTTTCGTTAATTGCTCTTTATATCCTGTATTTGATAATACCCCCGATCATGAATTGGGCGATCTTCGATGCGGTCTGGTCAGCCCAGAACATGCGCGCTTGTCGCAGTGCGGGAACCGGGGCGTGCTGGGCATTCATCGGTGAGAAATGGCGCTTCATTTTATTCGGCCGTTATACCTATGACGAGCAGTGGCGCGAGGCCCTTGTCACCTTGATTTTGCTGGCGATGACCGGTGCGTCCTTCTCCCCCTCGCTTTGGCGGCGCGAATTGCTGTATGCCTGGGCCGTATCCATAATCCTGTCCGGTATTTTGATGTTTGGTGGCGTGTTCGGCTTGCCTTACGTTAGTACGGATCTCTGGAGTGGGTTACCGCTTACGGTCATTCTTTCTCTTTTCAGTATGATCGCGGCCTTTCCCCTAGCGATCATGTTGGCCTTGGGGCGCCGTTCCAATTTACCTTTGATTAAGGCCGTTTCGACCTTTGTGATCGAGGTCATGCGCGGTGTGCCCTTGATCACCGTTTTATTTATGGCGTCCTTGATGTTGCCGCTGTTTTTGCCGTCCGGGATGACGGTCGATAAACAGTTGCGCGCTCTCATCGGCATCACGCTATTCTTGGCGGCTTATCAGGCCGAAGATATCCGTGGCGGTTTGCAGGCCATCAGCAAAGGTCAATACGAGGCGGCAGACGCCTTAGGTCTTGGTTATTGGCAAAAAATGCGACTTATTATTCTTCCACAAGCATTGACCATTGTTATTCCGCCTTTGGTCAGTAATCTGATCGGTACATTTAAGAATACATCCCTTGTATCTATTATTAGCCTTTTTGATTTGCTTGAAACTTCAAAGAATGCCCTGATCGATCCAAATTGGCGTGGTCTCAGTGCAGAGGCTTACTTGTTTGTCGGTGCGATTTACTTTGTTGGTTGTTATACAATGTCACGCTATAGCCGTTGGCTGGAAGTATACGTCAATCGAGGAAAAAAACGCTGAATTGTTTGTTCAATCAAAATATGACGAGCATGTCGACCCTGTTTGAGCCTTTTGGCTCCTTCATCTCGTTACGACAGGAGGAAAAGTTCGGTCATGAGTGACGCATCGATTCAGCATCAAACGGTTCTTGGTGACGTAATTATCGAATTGAAAGATGTAAACAAGTGGTATGGCGAGTTTCATGTTCTAAAGAATTTGAATTTATCTGTCAGAAAAGGTGAAAAGGTTGTGATTATCGGTCCATCAGGGTCCGGTAAATCCACGGCCATTCGGTGCATCAATCGTTTGGAAGAACACCAAAAAGGGCAAATCATCGTCGATGGGATAGAGTTGACCGGTAACTTAAAAAATATCGATGCCATTCGTCGTGAAGTTGGCATGGTGTTCCAGCAGTTTAATTTATTTCCCCATTTGACCGTTTTGGAAAATCTAACCTTGGCACCCATGTGGGTTCGGAAGATTCCCCGTAAAGAGGCTGAAGAAACCGCCCTATATTATCTGAACCGGGTCAGAATTCCCGAACAGGCGATGAAATATCCCGGACAATTGTCCGGCGGTCAGCAGCAGCGTGTCGCCATTGCTCGGTCTCTGTGTATGAAGCCGACAATCATGTTGTTTGACGAACCAACCTCGGCGCTTGATCCCGAAATGGTCAAAGAAGTGTTGGATGTCATGGTTCAGTTGGCAGAAGAAGGCATGACGATGCTCTGCGTGACCCATGAAATGAGTTTTGCGCGCACGGTTGCCGATACAATGGTCTTTATGGATCGTGGTGAAATCGTCGAGCGCGGCGATCCCCGCAATTTCTTCGATAATCCGCAAAATGCACGGACCCAGGCATTTTTGGGACAAATTTTGAACCACTAATTTCCTTACGGTCAGGATATATCGACCTTATCGACCGGTATCCATGCCGATGATGCAGTCGGCATGGACCCAGTAGATTGGAGTTTATCCCCCCCGTATTAGTCGACTTGTTTGAAGGTGACACTGCCGCTGCCAGAGTTTTTTTGGCTGATCGGCCCTTTGACGTGGGCGAGATTGATGTCTCCGCTACCGGAATTACTGATGCTGGCCCCGTTTATTACTGCATCGATGCTGACATCGCCGCTGCCGGTGGATTTAATCGATAGCGGGGCGATTGTCCCGGATTGAACCGAGATATCGGCATTGCCGGTATTGAGCAGGGTAAGGGCGCCTGCGATGTGGTGCAGCGTTACATCGGCCGATCCGGTAATTTTGAGTGTCGTATCCCCGGTTTCGGTGGCAGAAAGATTGCCCGATCCGCTGATCGTCGCCGCAAGTGGCCCATTCACAGTGCCGATTGTCACGTCACCGGAACCCGACGATTTGAGATCAATCGGAAACCCGATGGGAACTCGAATTTTCACGACAAATTCTTGGCCATGACGCTCAATATGAATGCCGGGCAAGTGAATCGAGATACCGGCTGAGATCGATGGCGGACACCGATCCGTTTGTGCGATCGCGATATGATCGCCGTCATGGAAGGTCAAACTATCCAATTCTGCTTGGGTTCCGGCTGTGGCGGTCAATTCGACTTGGTTTGTGAGTTGGGCATCGGGCTCAATCTCGATATTTTGGCTGCATTTCGCCTCGATCATCAGGTTCTTTCCCGTCAGGGTTCGGGTCAGACTGACCGATTGACCGGCATAAGCAAAGACGGGATTGGTCAAGAGCGTGGCACAAAGACCGAAAGCGGCGAGACGGAACATCATCATTGTTACCCTTTGAGAGGCTGGATTATGCCTATCATAGGGTGAAGTCATAGGATCATGGCATGAAATTAGGATTAATTATTTTTCATAGAATAATCGGGGGCGGGTCGGTTCACCTGGGGGTGATCCGACCCGATCTAACCTGATCCGATTTCAATGGGCCTGACCTAAATACGCGGCCTTGACGGCGGGATCGTCGCGCAATTGGGCGGCCGGTCCGTGGTGAGCCAGTCGGCCATTTTCGAGCACATAGGCGTAATCGGCAACGGCGAGTGCCGCTGCTGCGAATTGTTCGACCAAGAGCATCGTCACCCGGTGTTCTTTCAGTTGGGCGATGATGTGGAACACTTCTTGGACCAGGATCGGTGCCAGCCCCATCGACGGTTCATCGAGAAGCAAGACTTTCGGGTTCAGCATCAAGGCGCGCGCCATGGCGAGCATTTGTTGTTCGCCCCCCGATAGGGTACCGGCCAATTGTCGCTGACGTTCTTTCAGACGGGGAAACAGGTTGAACATCCGGTCGATATCGGCGGCGATGTCGCCTTTCGGACGTTGATTGGTGTGGCGGGTAAAGGCACCGAGTTCAAGATTATCCTTGACCGACAAGGTGCCGAACACGCGGCGCCCCTCGGGGGAATGGGCAAGGCCAAGGCGGGTGATGACATGGGTGGTTTCGCCGGTAATATCCGTGCCATCCAACGTGACCCGCCCGCCGGTTGGGGTCAACATGCCGGAAATCGCCCGCAACGTCGTCGTTTTACCGGCCCCGTTGGAACCGATCAAGGTGACAAGCTGGCCCGCCGGGACCGATAGGGACAGAGAGTCCAGGACTTGAACCTTGCCATAGCCCGCGACCAGTTCATGAATGGTGAGCATCGCGCGTATCCTTATGCCGGGGCGTGTTCGGGATCGATGCCGAGATAGGCCTCGATCACCCGTGGATTGGCTTGAACCTCGGCCGGTTTGCCATCGGCGATTTTCTGACCGAAATCGAGGACGGTAACATGGTCGCACAGGCTCATCACGACATCCATGTGATGTTCGATCAGCATGATGGTGATGTCATTGTCCCGAATTTTGCGGATCATGGCGACCAATTCACGAATATCCGGGGCGGTGAGGCCGGCGGCCGGTTCGTCGAGGAGCAAGATCCGTGGTTCTAAGGCCAAGGCGCGGGCAATTTCCAGAATGCGTTGCTTACCATAGGGTAGATTACGGGCCTGACCGTGATCATGGGGATCGAGACCCACGAAATCGAGAATGCTGGCGGCGCGCAGGCGTGCTTGACGTTCCTCCAGGCGTTGTTTCGGCAATCCCAGCATAATGGCGAAGAGACCGGAACGATATGTGTGATGCAACCCGACCAACACATTTTCCAGTGGCGACATTTCACCGAACAATTGCACGTTCTGGAAGGTCCTGGCCATGCCACGCTGGGCAATTTCAGCCGGTTTCAGACCGTCTATCCGGGTACCGCTGAAGGTGATCGTGCCCCCGGTCGGGACATAGATCCCGGTCAGGATATTCATCATCGTGCTTTTTCCCGAGCCGTTCGGGCCGATCAGTCCTTGGACCGCCCCCGGCTTTACGGCAAGATCGACACAATCGAGCGCCTTTAACCCACCAAAGCGCATGAGGGCTTGGTCAACCTTCAACAAGGGCGCGTCGCGCGGCACCGGTTGTTGGTTCGATCCCCAGACGAGATCCGGTGAGAGACTGCCGACGAAACCCGGTTGCTTTTTGGGTTTTAGGACGCGATCGACGACGCCGCTTAGATAGCCCACGATTCCATCGGGTAAATAGAAGACCACGAACAGGATCATGATCCCGAAGATCGAGAGCCGATAATCGGTTAGATTGGTCAGGGACAAGGCACCGACGAAGAAGGCAAGACACAAACCGACGGGCAGCAGCATCCCCTTGACCCGTTCGCGCTGGAAGAGAACAGCCTGAAGGATCATGACGAGGGCGAGGGTCGCCACACCGCCTGCCAAGATGCGGAAGATATCGATATCGCTCAGAATATTCGGCAACAGGACGATGATTACGGCGCCGAGGATGGGGCCGAGACGGGATTTGCGTCCCCCCAGTGTGACGGCCAGCAGAAATTGCACCGTCAGTTCAAACGAGAATGTATTGGGAGAGATATATTCTTCGGAATAGGCAAACAAGCAACCGGCGAGGCCCGCCAAGGCCGCACTGATCATGAAGGCATAGACTTTGTGGCGGTAGACGCTGACCCCCATGCAGTCGCAGGCGATCGGACTATCGCGCAAAGCCTCGAATGCGCGCCCCAAATGGCTTTTCAAGACGCGATTTACCATCAGGACAGTGACGGCCAAAACCAGGACGACTATATAGAAATAATCGCTGATCAAGAGGCGTTTATGGAGCAGAGTGAGACCGAAGAGATCGATATTCTGATCGAGCCAGATCGGGCGACGCAAGGTAATGCCGAGCGGCCCATTGGTGAGTTCGGTCATCTCGTTGATCAAAATTTGTACGATGGTGCCGAAGGCCAGCGTCACCATCGCGAGATAGGGGCCCGTAACGCGCAGGGCCGGCAAGGCCAAGACGAGACCGAAGGCAGCAGCGATGAGAAGACTGGCAGGTAGGGCCAACAGCAGGCCAAGACCGAAATGCAGTTTGAAACAACCGGCCGTATAGGCACCGATCCCGAACAGGGCGGCATGACCGAGAGAAACTTCCCCCGTATAGCCGACGACGATATCGAGCCCCAGCAACAAGATGCTGTAAATGCCGATCAGCACGAACAGGTGAAGGTAATAGGGGCTGGTGATGAATTGGGGCAGGGCAAAGGCCAAAAGCAGCCCGGCGACCGCCGGCAGAAAACGCGTCAACATGCGGTCAGACCTTCTTAATCGCGGTTTTACCGAACAGACCGGCCGGTTTTAGGGCGAGAACGAGTAGCAAGAGGACCAAACCGGGGACGTCCTTATAGCCGGTACTGAGATAGAATCCGGTCAATTTCTCCGATATGCCGAGAATGAGGCCACCGACGATGACGCCCGTCCCGGAACTGAGCCCACCGATGATGGCGACGGCGAAGGCTTTCAGTCCGAGACTGCCGCCGATCGCTGCACCGACGGGAATGAGGGGGCCGACCAAGACGCCCGCCACAGCCGCCGTGGCGGAGGAGAGCGCGTAGGAAAATGTAATCACGAGGCCCGTATTGATCCCCATGAGACCGGCAGCATCGCGGTCGACGGAGGCGGCGACGACGGCTTTGCCGTAGATGGACCGTCGATTGAAAAATTCCACCAGCGCCATCATGACAAGTGCCCCGAATACCACGACCAATTCCATGGGCAGTACATTGATGCCGAACAGACCAAGCGGTTGTTCCGGCAGCGGCGAGGGAAATTTCAACTCGTCGCGACCCCAGATATTTTCCGCCATGTTGCGGAAAATAATGCCAAGCGCGATGGTCGCCATGATCCAGCCAAATTCCGATTTGACCTTCATCGCTTGACGCACGCCTAAGCGTTCCACTACGGCCCCTTGGACGAACCCGAACAGAATGACGGCCGGTATCACCAAAAGATAGCCGATTTGTTGACTGAGGGTGAGCCCGACCAGGGCCCCGAGCATGAGAGCCTCGCCCTGACCGAAATTGAGGGTGCGCGAGGTCGCGAAGGTCAATTGATAGCCGAAGGCGATGACGGCATAAATCATGCCGACAGCGATGCCGCTGACCACGAGTTGGCCAAGAACTTCCATGGGGGAATCCCCGTATTTAAACGTTAATATGAAGCTAACCAGAATATCCCACATCGGGAGATGCGGGATACTCTGTCATGCAGGGGTCGGATTATTTTATTTTTGTTCTAATTTCTGCTGCGGTTTTTTCTTCATCTTTGTTGGCAAAGACGACGCGTTTTTCTTTTACCTCACCAAAAACCGGAATATTTTTGGTAATGGCCTCATGATCGTTATTGGTGAAGGGATGATCGTAGACCGTTACGACCCCTTCGACTTTTTCTTTCAGATCTTCAAGGGCAAGGCGGATTTTCTTGCCGTCGGTCGAGCCCGCTTGTTTAATGGCGGCGGCCAGGACCAGAACCGAATCATAGCCTTGTGCGGCAGAAACCGGCGAGGGCATGCGCTCGATATTGAAGGTCTTTTGGTAGGCTTCGATGAAGGCCTTGCGTTTGGGGGTCGACGGTACCTGAATGAAGGTTTGCGGCATTAAGGCACCGTCGCCATTGGAACCGGCATTGTCGATGAAGGTTGCCATGGACAGGGTCCAACTGCCGATCATCGGCACTTTCCAGCCCAGTTTCGACATGCCGTTGGCGATTTGGGCCAATTCGGGGCCGATCGCATAAGTCAGGATCACATCGGCCCCGGCGGCTTTGGCACGCAGCAACTGGGCTGTCATATCGACATCACCGATATTGAATTTTTCTTCGGCAACGGGTTTTACGCCGCGTTCCGCCAATTGCTTGACCAGATCTTGACGGCCCAATTGGCCGTAATTCGTACTATCGGCCAAGATGGCGGGTTTTTTAAAGCCGAGCTTGCCGATCGCCTGATCGGCGATCATGGCCGCCTGAATGCCGTCATGGGCGGCGATGCGAAACACGTAATTCGCATCGTAATCCGGGGCCACGAATTGCTTGGTCACGACCGAGCCTGTCGCCACATTATCGATGACCGGAATTTCTGCATCTTGATAGAAGCGTTGGCTCGCCAAGGCGACGCCTGTATTGATGAAGCCAAGGGTGGCGACGACTTTTTCCTTGTTGATCAATTCTTGGGCAACCTGTACGCCCACTTCGTTTTTGGCTTCATCGTCGCGTTCGACGATTTGCAAGGGACGTCCCAGCACGCCACCCGCCTTGTTGATTTCTTCGACGGCAAGGCGCACGCCGTCGCGCATGCTGACCCCCATGGAGGCAGATCCGCCGGTGAAGGGGCCCGAGACGCCGATCTTGATCGGATCGGCGGCAAACGCCGTCGATGTCAGTAAGGATGCCAGTAAAATCGCCGTTGCGGTTTGATAGGTCTTCATGCGCCTGTTCCTCCCAATGTGGTGTTTTTTGTCACCTGTCGGCTTGGATTGATTTCCGCCGACGCCTGTCTGTCGTTTTTACCAATCGCCTGAGCATACGCAAATCATGCAACACCGTCTGTCTTGTTTTTCGGTCTCAAACCATACCGTGAAATCTTTTAATTTTCTTTCACATCATAAAAGCATCTGTTTTGGGTGAAAAATCAAGATAACGAAAGTATCATTATCAAAGACGGATTGGAGCGATTTTGCACAAAAAACGGCTGGAAAGGCACATGGTTCGGGGGCTCGGACGGTTTCGGCGCGCAATTCGGTAGGCAAAAATCAAAAAACGCCGCACAGTGTCGGTTGTAGCGGGGATGGGGGAGTGCACATGTCGGCAAAGGTGATCACAATCGCACAACAAAAGGGGGGTGCCGGTAAGACCACGCTTGCCGCCCATCTTGCCGTTGCCTGCGCCAGTCTTGGTCACAGCGTGGCTCTCGTCGATATCGACCCTCAGGGGAGTTTGACCCGCTGGCACGATATCCGCGCCCAAAAAACCCCCCCTTTGCACGTACCGGTATCCCACGTCACCGGCTGGCGGGCGACCGGCGAAATCGACCGTTTATCCCGCAATCACGCCATTATCATTGTGGACAGTCCCCCCCATGCCCAGATGGACACGAAGATCGCTATCCGGGCGGCAAGTCTGATCCTGGCCCCGTTTCAGCCGAGCGCGCTTGATCTTTGGGCCACCGGACCGACCCTCGACTTGGTTCGATCGGAAAAGAAGACGTTACTCTTGGTATTGAACCGGGTCCCATCGGGGCCGCAAGTTTTGGCCGATCGACAGGATGAGATCGCAGCCTTGGGGGTAGAGATCGCGACCGCCCGGCTCGGTAATCGGTCCGTGTTCGCCCAAGCGATGGCTGAGGGGCTAACCGCACTCGAAACGATGCCGAAAACTGTGGCGGCGCGGGAAACGATCAAGCTTGCCCGTGAAGTTCTGGCAAAACTCGCTATGGTTTAACCGTTCTGGATCAAGGGCTAGGAGACTCTGATTCGGTCGAGGAAGGCGTGGCTTTCGGTGTCGAGGGTCAAGGTCTGGGCGCCCAAGGTTTGACTGGTATTGCGCATGAGTGCCGCAGCCTTCAAAGTCGCTCCCATCCGGTCGCTCACAGTTTTGATGCTGCGCGAGACGTCTTCAGATGCGGCGGTTAGGCGGTTCACATTGGCCTCTATGGCTGCGGTCGCCTGGGTTTGGGCTGAGATGGCCCGTTGGATCGTCTGGGCGATGGCGGCACTTTGGGTCACACTCTCAGAAATGCCGTCGATCGCCCCGATCGCCCCTGTGGTCGCCTGATCCATACGATCGATGAGGGCGGCGATTTCTTCGGTCATACGGGTTGTTTGATTGGCCAAGGATTTAACCTCGGTTGCCACCACGGCAAACCCCTTACCGGCATCGCCGGCGCGTGCCGCTTCGATCGTGGCATTGAGCGCCAATAAATTGGTTTGCTGCGCGATTGAGCTGATCAGATCGGTCATCTGATGAATTTGCTTGGCGGCGTCGGATAACCCGTCGACTGCCATCCGCGCATTGGTCACACGTTCTGTCGCGTCTTGCATAATGGCGGTCGAATGGTTGACCTCGCGATCGATATTGTTAATCGACTCGACCAATTCGGCCATGGAACCTGCGACTTCGCGTACTTCGGTGCCGGTTTCCGCCGCAACTTTTGCCACCGTTTCACCCTCTAGGCTGGATAGCCTTGCATCGTTTTCAACGGTTTCCGCTTGATTGGCGACCGCACTTGCCGCGTTCGTCACTTGGGCGATGACACCTTGCATGGTCGCCTCGAAGGCAAGGGCCAGCGCATTCAGTTCGGCTTTGCGCGCATCGGTCTGCTGACGCCGACGGTCTTCTTCTTCAACTTCCAACTGTTTGATGCGCAGTGCCTGATCGCGAAACACACCCAAGCTGCGCAGCAGGGCGGAAATTTCGCTTTTGCTGCGGGTGGGTTTCACGGGAATTTCTGCGGCAAGATCGCCCTCGGAAAACCGTTCGATCAGCCTGATGGCAGCCGCAAGCGGGCGACTGAGACCGCGGGCCACCAAAATGGCAAACAGAATGCCGAGAACCGTCGTCATGGATAGGCTGATCAGCAGGATATTTCTCAGCCTAGTGGTCTGATTTTCTGCATCTTTTCGATATTGGAATCCAGACTCTTCTGCAAAATCAACGAGATTTTGCAGTGCTTTATCGACGCCGAGTGCACCTTTTTTGCCATGGGTTGCGGTGTCTTTGGCAATATCGCTGGTCCATTGTTCCAGCTTTTCTTGGGCCGCCCCGATGAGATCGGCAGCGGGCTTGCCGCCGCGCTTGGCGACGATGAGGATATCGGCTTGGATATCATCGATTTGTTTTGCAATCGCCTCTTTGGTGAGAGCCTCCGATGCCAATTGCCGATCTAGATTGATTGCCTTTTCCGCTGCACTGCGGGCGTAATTGATGGTCATCAACGGTTTGTCATACATGGCAATCGTCAGCTCGCCTAGATTCTGAGCTGCAAAAAAACCGACAGAACCAACGCCAAGCGTGCAAAGGATAAGGATCGAAAAACAGATAAGCAATTGGCTATAGAGGCGCATTATTTTTATTCCACCGTAATATTAATCTTCATCTTGGGGTGAAGATCGCATCCAATCGGATAAGTTCCCGATTTCGTAAAAGTAAAGTTCGCATCTTCACCAGGTTTTTGCAGTTTTAAATCGATCTTATCCGGTCCTTCGGCCGAAACGACATTATGGGCAACACCATCGCCATTATGAAAAACGACTTTCGTTCCCTTGGCGATTTTGAGTTCCGTCGGATCGTATGTTTTATCGATCATGTTGATGGTTGCGGTGGTTTCGGCGTGTGCCATGGACAAACCAAGTGCAATGAAGACGCCGAATAGGGTGTAAGTGCGTGTATTTTTCATGAAACACAACCTAAGAAATGAAAGACAATTGGTACTGTAATGGAAAAACTATTATTAAAATCCTACCAAAAAAATGAATTTGGCTTGGTCATGAAGAATGTCTAATTTTTGCCACATATTTTTTGAACGACAAACAACGGACTTCATCGTTCCAGCGGTCACCTGAAGAGAGCAAGAGCTTTCAAAGAAAGCTCTTTTTTTCATTATGTTATTCTGGACTCTCTTCTTCGATGACCCTGATCCTCTTGCGTCCTTCTGATGGTGAAAGGCGGCATCAGCGCCCAGAAGCGATAAAACCGGGGTTGCGAAAGCCGGGCTTACCATAGAGAAAAGGGGCGCCGTCAAGGGTCGTGACCCGCCCGCCTGCGGCTGATAAAACGGCATGACCGGCGGCCGTGTCCCATTCCATGGTGGGGCCAAGGCGCGGGTAAAGGTCGGCAGCTCCTTCGGCGATCAGACAGAATTTCAGGGAACTGCCTGCGGGTTTGCGCTCGACGATTTTGTAGCCGCTCAAAAATCGGTCGAGATCGGCCCCATCGTCATGGGAACGCGAACAGGCCACCGTCAACCCGTCGGGCGGTGCCGTTCGGGCGGCGATCGGCTGACGTCTGCCGCCTAAATCGAAGCGGAGTGCGGTGCCGGGACCGGCTGCGGCGTAGAACAGCCCCTTCACAGGAATGCCGACGACGCCGAGGATGGGTCGATGGTGATCGATAAGGGCGATATTGACCGTGAATTCCCCGGTTCGCTTCACAAATTCCTTGGTTCCATCCAAGGGATCGATCAACCAGAAGCGGGCGGGGATGTCGGTCGGCACGCCGCGTGATTCGGCCTGTTCTTCTGCAATGGCGGGTATGTCGGGCAGATGGCGGGCCAGATGGGCGATGATCGCCGCCTCGGCCCGTTGATCCGCCAAAGTGACGGGACTTTGGTCGTTTTTCTGCAAGACGGCGAAATCGGTGGCGTAGATTTCCAGAATCGCCTCGGAGCCAAGCCGTGCCGCCTCAATCACATGATCGAGAATGGTTTGACGGGCGTCATCGGTCAAAGGATGCATCGGCATGGCTCCAAAACGGGGGCAGGATCGGATTATTCGGCGGCCTCACGGACGGATTTCGCCGTTTCGAGGGCGCGCCAAATCCGTTCGGGGCTGACCGGCATATCGATACGCGTCACCCCGTAAGGGGCAAGGGCATCAATGACCGCGTTGACCACGGCGGGCGGGGCCCCGATGGCACCGGCTTCACCGGCCCCCTTGATCCCGAGCAGGTTGGTGGTGCAGGGGATGACATTCACGCTGAACTCGATCGGGGGAATATGGATGGCGCGGGGCAGGGCGTAATCCATGAACGAACCGGACAAGAGTTGCCCCGAATCCGGGTCATAGACCGCCGCTTCGAGCAGGGCCTGCCCGATCCCTTGACCGACGCCGCCATGGACCTGTCCCGCCAGCATCAAGGGATTGACCACGGTGCCGAAATCGTCGACCACGACATAGCGCACGATGTCGAGAGCCCCGGTGGTGGGATCGATCTCGACTTCGCAGACGTGGGTCCCGTTCGGGAAAGTCCCGGCCGACGGTGCCCAGCGTGCGACCTCTTCAAAGCCCGGCGGCGAAATCTCGGCCGGTAAGGTGCCGCTATGGGCAAGTTGCACAATCTCAGTCAGGGCGATGCGACGATCGGTGCCGACGATCGCAAAAACCCCATCGGCGAATCTAATGTCGCCGACCGCCGCTTCGAGTTGGTGTGCCGCGATGCGCTTGCCTCGTGCGATCACTTGTTCGACCGCCTGATGGGTTGATGCCCCGCCGACGGGCAGAGACCGCGATCCCCCCGTGCCACGCCCACTGGAAACGGTGGCCGTATCGCCTTGCACGACGCGCACGGCCTCGATCGGCAGACCCAACCCATCGGCGACGATTTGGGCATAGGCGGTTTCATGGCCCTGTCCCGACGCCTGGGTCCCGATCATCAAGGTCACGCGCCCATCGGATTCCAGGCGGAGATCGGCCATTTCATCGGATCCGCCGCCGCATTGTTCGATATAGCAGGAAAACCCGAAGCCGAGATACCGGCCACGGGCCAGTGCCGCAGCCTTGCGGGCAGAAAGCCCGTCACGGTCGGCAATCCGCAGGGCATCGGTCAGATTGCGATTGAAGTCGCCGCTGTCATAGACGAGCCCCAGGGCCGTGCGATACGGCATGTCGTCTGGTCGGATGAAGTTGCGCCGCCGCAGTTCCGCCGGGTCGATGCCGAGGTCGCGCGCCGCCTTATCGACGAGCCGTTCGACCAGATATGCGGCTTCCGGGCGACCGGCACCCCGATAGGCATCGACCGGGGTCGTGTTGGTGAAGCATCCTTCGACCCGGACATAGATCGAGGGCGTGCGATAGACGCCGGCCAACATGCCGGACCCGGCCATCGTCGGCACGAATGTGGCGTAATTCGAGAGATAGGCCCCGAGATTGGCCTTGGTATGGATGCGCCAGGCCAGAAAATGCCCGGCCGCATCGAGGGCCACTTCGGCATGGCTGACATGGTCGCGTCCATGGGTGTCGGTGAGGCAAGCTTCCGATCGGTCGCCGCTCCAATGGACGGGGCGGCCGACCCGTTTGGCGGCATGGAGGACGAGCAGATGTTCGGGATAGAGGAACAGTTTCATCCCGAAGCCGCCGCCGACATCGGGGGTGACGACCCGGATGTGGTCTTCCGGAACGCCGAGCAGGCCGCTGCCGATCATCTTGCGCAGGGAATGGGCACCCTGACTGGATGTATAAAGCGTGTAGAAATCCGTTGCCGGATCGTAATGACCGATCGCATTGCGCGTTTCCATCGAGGCGACGATGATCCGGTTATTGACGAGGTCGAGCCGGGAAATATGGGCCGCCGCGGCAAAGGCGGCGTCAACCGCCTTTTCGTCGCCCATTTCCCAATCGAAGCAGCGATTCTCTGCAATATCGTCCCAAACGCGCGGTTGATCGGCATCGAACGCCGATGCGGTATCGGTGACGGCAGGCAGGATGTCGTAATCGACGATAATCGCCTCGGCGGCGTCGCGGGCCTGTTCCAAGGTTTCGGCCACGATGAAGGCCACCTGATCCCCGACGTGACGCACCCGATCGCGCACCAGGACCGGGTGGGTCGGCAGCGCGCAGGGGCTACCGTCGCGATTGGTCAGCGGGACGGAACAGGGAATATCCTGCACCCCGTCGGCGGCAAGATCGTCGGCCGTAAAAATGCCGAGGACGCCCGGCAGGTCGATGGCGGCCGCATAATCGATCGACAGCACCCGCGCATGGGCATGGGGGGAACGCAAGACATAGCCGATCGCCTGATCGGGTAAGACGATATCATCCGTGTACCGACCAGCCCCGGTCAAAAGGCGGAAATCTTCGACCCGGCGAACGGGTTGACCCAAACCAAACTGACCCATGAACAGCCTCACCCATGAACACATGCCTGAACGTGGGGCTAAGATAGGGGGTCTTTACGATGAGTGCCAGTGACTTTTCTGCTTATCGTCATTTGAAGAACCGGATGGCGCGGTCAACCGATTGATGATCGGACAGTGGGGTCGTTCATCCCCATGACAGGATGCGGCAAGATCGCGCAAGGCGTCGCGCATGGCCGTCAAGCTGGCGATCCGGGCGTCCAACGCGGCAATATGCCCGAGCGTGAGCCGTTTGACATCGGCACTGGCGCGGCCCTCATCCTGCCATAAGCGCATGAGCCGCCCGATTTCTTCCAATGAAAACCCAAGGCGGCGGGCTTCGATGATGAAGGTCAGATGCGTCACGATCTGCGGGTGATAGAGGCGATAATTGGCGTTGCTGCGTTCTGGCGGTGCGATGAGGCCGATTTCTTCGTAATGGCGGATCATCTTGGCCGACACGCCGACGGCACGCGCCACATCGCCAATGCGCAGCAGGATCGGAGATGACATCGACACGGTCTTTCCTTTGGTGTTGAAACGCGCCTAGTTCATTGTCCTTTTAATGCTGTCTTCTTAATGAAAAGGGTGAAATAGGGCTGAAAATACCGCACAAGGCGGGATTTTTGTCCTATTTCACCCTTTGATCATTCTTATAAATCTTCCGAACCTGCCGACCGACTATATTGATGAGGCCGGTCGGCAGGATATCACACCTGAAATTCAGTGTGATTAGAAGTCCATGTCACCCATGCCGCCCATGCCGCCCGGGCCACCGGCCGGCGGGGCCTTCTTTTCGGGCTTTTCGGCGATCATGGCTTCGGTCGTGATCAAGAGACCAGCGATCGAGGCGGCGTCTTGCAGGGCAATGCGCACAACCTTGGTCGGGTCGATGATGCCAGCCTTCACCATATCGGTGAATTCGCCCTTCTGAGCATCGTAGCCGAAGTTGAAATCGGTGGATTCCAACAGCTTGCCGACGATGATGGAACCGTCCGTGCCGGAATTTTCGGCGATCTGACGGACCGGGGCTTGCAAGGCGCGGCGAACGATGTCGATGCCGACCTTTTGGTCGTTGTTTTGCGGGACGAGCTTGTCGATGGAGCGCGCACCATAGAGCAAGGTAACGCCGCCGCCGGCAACCACACCTTCTTCAACCGCAGCGCGGGTCGCATGCATGGCGTCGTCAACGCGATCCTTGCGTTCCTTCACTTCGATTTCCGTGGCCCCACCGACGCGGATCACGGCAACGCCGCCAGCGAGCTTCGCCAGACGTTCTTGCAGCTTTTCACGGTCATAGTCGGAGGTGGTTTCTTCGATCTGGCCACGGATTTGGTTGGTGCGGGCTTCGATCGATTCCTTGGAACCGGCACCATCGATGATGGTGGTGTTTTCCTTGGTGATGGTGACGCGCTTGGCGCGGCCCAACATGTCGAGCGTCACGTTTTCGAGCTTGATGCCCAGATCTTCGCTGATCAACTGACCGTTGGTCAAGATCGCGATATCTTCCAGCATGGCCTTGCGGCGATCGCCGAAGCCCGGCGCCTTGACGGCTGCAACCTTGAGGCCGCCGCGCAGCTTGTTGACCACGAGGGTGGCCAAGGCTTCGCCTTCGACATCTTCCGCGATGATGATCAGCGGACGACCGGATTGCACCACGGCTTCGAGAACCGGGAGCAGGGCTTGCAGGCCGCCCAGCTTCTTTTCATGGATGAGGATGTAGGGGTTTTCCAATTCCGCAACCATCTTTTCGGCGTTGGTCACGAAATAGGGCGACAGATAGCCGCGATCGAACTGCATGCCTTCGACGACATCGAGTTCGGTTTCAAGGCTCTTGGCTTCTTCGACGGTGATGACGCCTTCATTGCCGACCTTTTGCATGGCGCGGGCAATGATTTCGCCGATTTCTTTCTCGCCATTGGCGGAAATCGTGCCGACTTGGGCGATTTCTTCGTTGGTCGAAACCTTGCGGCTGCGGCTCTTGACGTCGGCGATGACGGCTTCGACCGCAACGTCGATGCCGCGCTTCAGATCCATCGGGTTCAAACCGGCGGCGACGGCGCGGACACCTTCGCGCACGATGGCCTGGGCCAAAACCGTGGCGGTCGTCGTGCCGTCACCGGCAAGGTCGTTGGTCTTGGTCGCGACTTCGCGAACCATTTGGGCGCCCATATTTTCGAACTTGTCGGAGAGTTCGATTTCCTTGGCAACCGTCACACCGTCCTTGGTGATGCGCGGGGCACCGAAGGACTTGTCGATCACGACGTTGCGGCCCTTCGGACCGAGCGTGACCTTCACGGCATTGGCGAGGATATCGACGCCGCGCAGCATCCGGTCGCGGGCGTCTGTGGAGAATTTTACGTCTTTTGCAGCCATGATCATATTCCTGTAGTGACTGAAATCCGCAAGGATGCGGCATCCAACCGTTGGATCACAGGGTCATCCGCCCGTGGGGACAGAAACCCGATCCATGCCAAACCGTATCGCGAAAACCGATTCTCATGCCGTCTTTGGCAGGAACCCGATTTTGCCGAACGATTAGGCGGCGATGATGCCGACGATGTCGGATTCTTTCATGACGAGATATTCAACGCCGGAAATCTTGACTTCGGTGCCCGACCATTTGCCGAACAGAACCCGGTCGCCAACCTTGACGTCGAGCGCATGGACACGGCCTTGATCGTCACGGGCACCCGGGCCTACGGCGACGACTTCGCCTTCCTGCGGCTTTTCCTTGGCGGTATCGGGGATGATGATCCCACCCTTCGACTTTTCCTCCTGCTCGATACGCCGGACAACGACGCGGTCATGCAATGGACGGAAATTCATGTGATGCTCCTCATGAAGCTTGCTAATCGCGAAAGGAAACTCGGTGATGCCTTGTTAGCACTATCACCCAGTGAGTGCCAGTCAGATAAGAGACCGGGCGAACGATGTCAAGGATGGGATTGTTATTTTTTTGTGCATCAGCGCTGAAAAAAAACAGGGGCTTGCCCGATACCTGGGCAAAGGCCCATGGAAGCGGCGCTTAAAGAATCGATCGAATTTGCGGAAAAGTCCAAGCAAGCCGAAAGCGACAAACCATCTCGCCCATGATTGAGGCGATCGCAATAAAATCAGAGCGATTTGGGAGAGCGATGGTGGACGCGACAGGATTTGAACCTGTGACCCCTTGCGTGTGAAGCAAGTGCTACTACCGCTGAGCTACGCGTCCATCGTCATCGGTGCGGCCCGCAGCTATAGACGGGATTGGCCGGGCTTGTCAATGCATGAAAATGCCGTGTTTGGCATTTTTAAAGGCCCAAATAGGGGGCAATGTCGGCGAGACGGTCGCAGGTGGCGTGGATCGGATATGCCGCGATACCACCGCGATGATAGCCGTAGGTCATAAAGATAAACCGCATATCGGCGGCGGCCGATGCGGCGGCATCGACCTCGCTATCGCCGATTAGGATGGTTTGAGGCCGCGCGATGCCGAGCGTATCGGCACAGTAAAACAGGGGGCCGGGATCGGGCTTGCGCATGGCAAGACTGTCGCCGCCGACGATGACGGCGAAAAAACGGGTGAGGGCGAAATGATCGAGAATCCGCCGGGTGGGCTCGATCGGTTTATTGGTGCAAAGGCCAAGGGTCAATCCGGCCGATTTCAGGCGACTGAGCAGGGCTTGGCATCCGGGATAAAGGCGGGTCCCGGTCGTGCCGCCCCGGCGATAATGATCCATGAAGCGGGATAAGGCATAGGACCGATCGACGGGGGCGCCCGTGGTCGCGGCAAGGGCACGGTCGATCAACATCGCAGCCCCATCCCCCACCATCGCCCGCATCGCGGATTTTTCTACAGGGATCCGGCCGAGTTCGGTCAGACAATGGGTCAGGGATTCATGGATGTCATCCAGGGAATCGATCAGGGTTCCATCGAGATCGAAGAGGACAAGGGTCGGTTTTGCTGGGCTCGGTTTCGTATATGTCATGATGGTTCACAAAATGTGTTTGGAAGAAGAGGGGGATACCGTGCCATCTTCGCCACGATAAATTTGTGCTATGCGATATCGGCGAGACGCCCGCAACCATGCCACCCGATCATGGCCCACCGACCATGCCAGGAAGGATGCGGGATCGCCAATGGAATCGCCAATGGATAAGTGTCGATTTGAGAGGACCGCCCCCATGACCAGTGCCGACCCGACACCGGGCACCCCCGCATCCCCCCTTGCCGTGATCGTGCTTGCGGCGGGCAAAGGAACGCGGATGCGTTCCGATCTGCCGAAGGTCATGCATAAATTGGCCGATCGCACAATGCTGCGCCATGTGTTGCAGGCGGCGGAAAGCCTGAACCCCGCCCAGATTATCGTCGTGGCTGGGCCCGATATGCCGTCCGTAGCGGCCGAGGCGGCCCCCCATGCGCTTGCGATCCAACAGGAACAATTGGGAACGGCCCATGCAGTGGCGGCGGCCCGGACCGTCCTCGCCCCCGGTATCGGCGATGTCTTGGTCGTTTATGGCGACACGCCCCTTATCACGCCCGAAACCTTGCGCGCCATGATCGGCGAACGCCGCCGCCATCGGGCCGCGGTCGTCGTGCTGGGCATGCGGGTGGCTCCGCCCAATGCTTATGGCCGTTTGGTGTTGGATCAGCAGGCCAATCTCGTCGCCATCGTCGAAGCGGCAGAGGCCAGTTCCGAGCAATTGGCGATCAATCTGTGCAATTCCGGGGTTATGGCGATTGACGGGGCGTCTTTGTTCGATCTCATCGACGGGGTCCGGGCCGACAATGCCAAGGGTGAATATTATCTGACCGATATCGTGGCCCTGGCGACGGCTCAAGGCCGAACCGCGCGGGTGGTCGAAGCCCCGGCGGAGGAATTGGCCGGGGTGAATTCCAGGGCCGATCAGGCGGCGGCCGAGGCAATCCTGCAACATCGCTTGCGTCTTGCGGCGATGGCGGGCGGGGCGACGCTGACCGATCCCGACAGCGTTTTCCTTTCCGCCGATACGATCTTGGGGCGCGATGTGATCGTCGGCCCCCATGTTGTGTTCGGACCGGGGGTCAAGGTCGCGGATCGGGTCACGATCCATGCTTTTTCCCATCTCTGCGGGGCTACGGTCGGGCAAGGGGCGGTGATCGGGCCGTTCGCCCGCCTTCGGCCCGGCACCACGGTCGGTTCTGACGCCCATGTCGGCAATTTCGTCGAACTGAAAAATACGGTTCTGGGCGAAGGGGCGAAGGCCAATCATCTAAGTTATCTGGGCGATGCCGTCATCGGCGCGCGCAGCAATATCGGGGCGGGCACGATCACCTGCAATTATGACGGGTTCTTCAAGCATAAAACCGTGATCGAGGCTGATGTTTTCATCGGCAGCAACAGCGCCCTTGTCGCCCCCCTGACCATCGGGGCCGGTGCGATGGTGGCGGCGGGCAGTACGATCACCCGGTCGGTCGCCCCGGACGCAACGGCGGTCGGGCGCGCGGGCCAGCGGGATCTTGCCGGGCATGCCGGGGCGTTTCGGGCCCGAAAACAGGCGGAAAAGACGGCACCGCCCGCAAAACCGCCGGAATGATCTTTGGACAATTATAAAAAACCGTTTGTGAAGACGTCTTCTATAAAGGACACACCCTATGTGCGGCATTATCGGTATCGTCGGTCTGAACGCAGCGTCACCCCGGATTTTGGATGGGTTGAAGCGGCTTGAATATCGTGGCTATGATTCCGCCGGTATTGCCACCCTGGTCGACGGGCGAATCGAACGGCGTCGGGCGGAAGGGAAATTGTTCCACCTGGCCGACCGGTTGGCTGCCGACCCGTTGCCGGGTACCACCGGCATTGGTCATACGCGCTGGGCCACACATGGCGCGCCGGTGGAACAGAACGCCCATCCCCATGCGACCGACAGGGTGGCGTTGGTCCATAACGGGATTATCGAAAATTTTGCGTCCCTGAAGGCCGAACTCAAGGCCAAGGGCCACACATTCGTGACTGAAACCGATACGGAAGTGGCGGCGGTCCTGGTCGATGATTTGCTGGCGGGGGGGCTTTCGCCAGAGGCGGCGGTGGCGGTGGCGTTAAAGCGCCTGCATGGGGCCTTTGCGCTCGCCATGATTTTTACCGGATATCCCGATCTGCTGATCGCCGCCCGGCGCGGGGCACCCGTGGCGGTCGGGCTTGGCGAGGGTGAAATGTATGTCGGGTCCGATGCCTTGGCCCTGGCGCCGCTCACCCAACGGATCTGCTATCTCGAAGATGGGGATTATGCGGTTTTGACCCGAACGGGTTTTTCCCTGTTCGACGCCGATGATCGTCCGATCGACCGTCCGGTCAAGGTGACGGCCCTGACCGGGGCGCTGATCGGCAAGGGCAATCATCGGCATTTCATGCAGAAGGAAATTTACGAACAACCCGCCGTGGTCGGCGACACGCTGCATGCCTTGATCAATCCGGCAACCCGCAGTGTGGTCTTGCCGCCCTTACCGTTCGACCTTTCCACCATTTCCCGCATCACCATCGTGGCCTGCGGGACATCCTATAATGCCGGTCTGGTCGCGAAATATTGGTTGGAACAGGTGGCGCGCGTGTCGGTTGAAATCGATATCGCCTCGGAATTTCGCTATCGCGCCGCCGACATGATGCCGGGCGGCCTTGCCCTGTTCATCTCGCAGTCGGGGGAAACGGCGGATACCTTGGCCGCCTTGCGCTATGCCAAGGGCCAGGGGCAACAAATCGTTTCGCTCGTCAATCAACCCGAAAGCACGATGGCGCGGGAAAGCAATGCGGTGCTGAACACCCTGTGCGGTCCTGAAATCGGGGTGGCTTCGACCAAGGCGTTTACGGCGCAGTTGGCGGTGCTGGCCTGCTTTGCCATCGCCCTTGCCGCCGCGCGCGGCCGGATCGACGCGGCACGACAAGGAGAATTGGTCGAAGCCCTGGCCGAAATCCCGTCGCGGATGGCCGAACTATTGGGCGAAGAAGGTCGGATCGAAGCCTTGGCCCGCACCTTGACGGAGGTGCGCGATGTCCTCTATCTCGGGCGCGGCACCGCTTACCCTTTGGCGTTGGAAGGGGCGCTCAAACTCAAGGAACTCTCTTATATCCACGCCGAAGGCTATGCTGCGGGCGAATTGAAACACGGTCCCATCGCCCTCATCGACGACCAAATGCCGGTGATCGCGGTGGCCCCGCGCGACGATCTGTTCGAGAAAACCGCCTCGAACGTCCAAGAAGTCATGGCACGCGGCGGCCGCGTCATCCTGATCGCGGACGCAGAAGGCCAGGCGAGCTTCGCCGACAAACTTGCCGGCAGCATCACCATCCCCGCCTGCAACGCCTTCGTCGCCCCGATCCTCTACGCCATCCCCTTGCAACTCCTGGCCTATTACGTCGCCGTCCTGAAGGGAACCGACGTGGACCAACCGCGCAATCTGGCAAAAAGCGTCACAGTAGAATAGGGAGCGATGAAAGTATTGTTGTTGTGTCTAAAAATAATAAAGTTTCATCCTGGGTAATAAAGTATCATTCTCAATAATAAAGTATCATCTTGTGCTTGCGTTAAAGCGGGATGAGCGTAGCATGACGGGGGCTTGCCGTGTGGAGGCTCCTGTCATGGCATATAGAAACGTGGCGTACCGAAAATCGGGTATGGACGAAGCGAAGATCGCGCAGCTTTATAAGAAGGGGCGCGGTCAGATGGATAATTTTTTCTAAAAGTGGGATTTCTTCTGGGCGACCTTCCTGGCGTCTGCGGGAACTTAAACCAACAAGCCATCGGCAAACCCGGCGCGGTTCACAGGCTGTTGGACGCCCTGACCTGCCGTGACTTTTTCATCCAACCGTAAGTAGAGTCTTGGTCAGGGTTGCGCCGTGAACAGATCGACGAACAGCCCTTCGATCGCGGCCTCATCATGGCTGATCTTGTGATAGTGCTACGGCGTCGGCTTGCTCAGTTCCAACCGGTTGAGCGTCGACTTGCCGGCGAGCGGCGCGCAATCCCGGCGGCGCGCATCGAGCTTGCCGGCCAGTACCGCCATGATAAGGAATCTGTAATTTCAGAGTTTTGAAAGAGTTTATAATTTCTTTTTATTTGGTATGTATAAATTTTTACAATAAAAAAGAGTCATTTTAAATTTACTTAATCGTAATAGTGCCTCAAATGCGGCATCTATCCCATTATTATCTGATCTAGATAAATACCAACAGAACCTTCTAATAGCTTTTGTTTCATCCCATTCGCCATGATTGAGTTTACGCTGACGCAGTGGCTTTTGCATAATAATTGGCAGAGTATTTGTTATGTTTTTGTCTGAATCAATAACGTTGATCTGTATGCACGATGATTTTGATCTACGTACCATGATTGATCCTAACTCTAACACAGAAATATCACATCAAGCTAGCTTCCAACCGCGATCCGCCATAAGGCCTCAATATCGACATGAGCCGCCAAGTGATCGGCCAGACGGTCGAGGGCGGTTTCAATCTGGTGTTCGACGGAAAAACTGGGTCCGAGATCGACCCCGAGGCCCGCAAGATAGCGCCGTCGCCAGGCATCGGCCCCGAACAGGCCGTGGAGATAGGTGCCGATCACCCGCCCGTCGGGCGACACGGCCCCCTCATTCTGCCCATTGAGGCGCAACAAGGGTCGATCCCGGCCCGGCCCGGTCGTTTCACCCAGATGAATTTCATAACCCTGAACCGGCAAGCCGCTCAAGCCATCGATCGTCTTGATCTCGGTTAAGCGTTTATGCGGGCTGAGAATGGTTTCGACATCGAGCAGGCCGAGGCCAGGTGCGATACCGGGTACCCCCTCCATCCCATGGGGATCGGCGATGGTGCGGCCCAATATTTGATAGCCGCCGCACAGGCCGACGATGGACCCGCCCGCCCGGTGATGGGCCAGAAGATCGATATCCCACCCTTCCCGGCGCAGAAAGGCGAGATCCGCCAGGGTCGCCTTCGAGCCCGGCAATAGGATGATCGCCGCATCGCGCGGCAGGGGCCGGCCCGGTGGGACGAGATCGAGGTTGACGGCGGATTCGGCCCGCAATGGGTCGAGATCGTCGGCATTGGCAAGCGACGGCAGGCGCGGCACGGCGATTGTGAGCGCGCCGCCACCCGTTTTGTGCACCCGATGATCGAGGCTCATGGAATCCTCGTCCGGCAAGATGCCGAGGCCCGCCAAATGCGGAACCACGCCCAAACAATCAAGGCCGGTGCGGTCCTTCAGGATCGCGATCGCCGGGGTGAAGAGGGTGCTGTCGCCGCGAAATTTATTGATGAGATAAGCCTTGATGCGGGCGCGTTCAGCGGCGGGCAGCAGGCTGCATGTTCCCGCAATCGCGGCCAGCACCCCGCCGCGATCGATATCCCCGACCAGAACGACCGGCAGGTCGGCCGCCTCGGCAAAGCCCATATTGGCAAGATCGCCCGCCCGCAAATTGATTTCGGCAGGCGAGCCCGCCCCTTCGATCAGCATCAGATCGGCATCGGCAGCCAGACGGTGATAGCTGTCGAGGACTTTCGGCATCAACCCCGGTTTCATCGCGGCGTAATCGCGCGCCTTGACCCGGCCCATCACGGCCCCTTGCACGATCACTTGCGAGCCGGTCATGCTTTCGGGTTTGAGCAGGATCGGGTTCATGTGCACGCTGGGTGCGAGGCGGGCCGCCCGCGCCTGTAGTGCTTGGGCGCGTCCGATCTCCCCGCCATCGGCGGTGACGGCGGCATTGTTCGACATATTTTGCGGCTTGAACGGCCGTACCCGCAGCCCGCGCCGGGTGAACAGACGGCAGAGCCCGGCCACGATAAGGGATTTGCCCACATCGGACCCGGTGCCTTGAATCATGATCGCGGGGGGGCGCATTAAAACTCGATCCCGGCCTGGGCCTTCACCCCCGCCTTGAAGGGATGTTTGACGAGGGTCATTTCCGTGACGAGATCGGCCGCCTCGATCAGGTCCGGTTTGGCATTGCGCCCCGTCACGACGACATGAAGATCGGGCCTGCGCGCGGCAAGCCGATCCAACACCGTTTCGAGATCGAGATAATCGTAACGCAGCACGATATTGAGTTCGTCCAGGACGACCAGCCGATAGCCCGGATCGTCGAGCAGGGCCGTGGCCCGCGCCCACGCGGCCCGGGCGGCGGCGATATCCCGTTCCCGATCCTGGGTTTCCCAGGTGAAGCCTTCGCCCAGGGCCGCGATCGTGACCTGATCGCCGAACCGTTCAAGAACCGTGCGTTCGCCCGTTTCCCAGGCCCCTTTGGTGAATTGCACGATGCCGACCCGAAACCCGTGGCCGAGTGCCCGCAGCACCATGCCGAAGGCCGCCGTGGATTTCCCCTTGCCCGTGCCGGTATGGACGATCAGCAAACCGCGTTCTTCGGTTTTACCCGCCATGATCTTGTCACGGGCCGCTTTACGTTTGGCCATTTTTTCCCGGTGGCGGGTATTGTCGTCGGCATCGGGGAGGGCATCGGGCACGGCATCGGGTGCGGGGTTAGTCATCGGCGGCTTCCAAAGAAGGGGGTGCGGCATAGCGGGCGAGGAGGGATGGCGTACTGTTGCGGCGAGGTTGCCAGAGACCCGCCGTTTCGGCCGCTTGAAACCGAACTGCCATCTCGCGTTTGGCGTCGGGATTATGCGCATCGAGGAATGCGACCACCCGAGCATCGCCCAGATATGCATCGAAGAGCGTGTCGAAATGATGGGATGGGACGGTTTTGGTGGTACAGGCAAAGCCAAAGAGGTAATCGACCGTGGCCGCCATTTCGAACGCCCCCTTGTACCCATGGCGCATCATGCCCTCGATCCATTTCGGATTGGCGGCCCGACCGCGCACCACGCGGGCGATTTCCTGCGGCAGGGACCGGATCCGGGGGCGTTCGACCTGAGCGTGATCGGCATGATAGAGGGTGGGGGGCTTGCCACCGATCGCGCGCGCAGCGAGTGCCAAGCCGCCCTGGAATTGAAAATAGGCGTCGCTATCCAAGATGTCGTGTTCGCGATTGTCCTGATTGTGGACGATGATCTCGACCGCCTGCAAACGTCGGCGCAGACCCGCCTGATGATCGCCGACCGCACCGCCTGCCTGATAGCCGAAACCGCCCCAGGCGATGAAAGCCTCGGCCAAGGCGGCATCGTCCAAGGGGCCGTCCGTTGCCAGAATCCGTTCAAGGCCGGTGCCGTAGGTGCCGGGCCGGGTCCCATAGATGCGGATCGCCGCCTCGGCCTTTGCGGTCTCGTAATCGCGTCCCGCCGCCATCAGCAGGGTGACGTCATCGGCGACCCGGGCCGCCAAGGGATTGATCCCGGCCGGTTCGTCCAAGGCGGCGACGGCCCGTACGGCTGAATCGAAGAGATCGATGAGACCCCCGAACGCATCGCGGAAAAACCCGGACACGCGCAGGGTAACATCGACCCGAGGCCAAGACAGCAGGGCCTGCGGCAGGATCTCGAACCCGGTGACGCGGCCCGTCGCCGGTTCCCAGGTCGGGCGCACCCCCATGAGGGCCAGGGCCTGGGCGATATCGTCCCCGCCAGTGCGCATGGTTGCCGTGCCCCAGACGCTGAGGGCGAGGGCCGTTGGATAGCAGCCGTGATCCTGGACCGCCCGTTCGATGAGGGTCTCAGCCGATCGCCAGCCCAAATGCCAGGCGGCGGGGGTCGGCACGGCCCGGCAATCGAGGGTGTAGAAATTGCGCCCAGTCGGCAGGATATCGGCCCGCCCGCGTGTCGGGGCCCCCGCCGGTCCGGGTGCCACGAAGCGTCCGTCGAGCCCGGCCATGAGACCCGCCATCTCGGCCGGGCCGCAGCGATCGATGGCCGGTGCCAAGTGCGCATCGACCCAGTCCAAGACCGCGCACGCGCGCTGCCAGACGGGATCGGGGGGTCGGGTTTTCGCGACGAGGGCGCGGGCCAGGGTTTCCAACCGTTCGATCGTATCGCCTTCCGTCCGCCAGGGCGGGCCGGGACAGAGGATGGCAGGACGCGGGCCCGTCCAGGGTTTCGCGAAATCGGCCATCAAGGGATCGAAACCAAGGCCGAGATCGTCGCCGAGTGCTCGGATCAACGAGGCGTCGCAGGGCCGCGATCCCCTGGGTGCCCGCACCAACGCCAGCAGCAGATCGATCCTGCCATCGTCGGTGGGCGATTGCCCGAACACATGCAATCCATCGCGGATCTGCATTTCCTTTAAATCGCACAGATGCCCGTCCAATTGGCTAAGGGCGGCATCGACCCCTTGGGAAAGATCGACCCCGCAATCCCGGTCGAGCCCGGCATCGGCGGCAAGATCGAGAATTTCCCGGCCCAGTCGGGCGAGGCGGCGCGGGTCCATGC
>DAISJD010000002.1:0-94489 GCA_036821645.1 Aliidongia sp. | reverse complement strand
CTCAGCCGAATACCGCTGCCTGGTAACCTTGCCCATAAAACCCCGTCCTTCTATCCGTCGGGATTAGCTTATCACCCTGTCCGATTTTCCGGGGCCACCTCTGATCTTCCGTCCCAGTTGCTATACCCTTGAGATGAGCATTGAAAATCATCAACAATAGAACACTAGACAGACCACCGATTATTGAAATAATTGCCGTAAGTATGATAACTGTCGGTGCGTAGTAAAATAAAAAACGGAAAATTTTCATTTCAAACCAACCTCTCATTTCCAAATCGCTACCAATGCCACTGCATTAATCTTAATATCACAGCCCACTCACCTTTTAGAATTGTGTGCCAGGGCCACAATCATATGTTTTCCTTGCGTCTACTACCAATGCCGTCCAATACTTCCACAGAGGCATAGGCGGGGAAGCCCTGCACTACACTGCAATCATTTTCCAAAATATTGACGCCATCAAACTCGCCAATATCTTTAAAATTGCCCAGTCGATAAGTGATATACATCATACGGTTGCGATCAGTACGAATGAATTCAGCACGTAAACACACCCCGGCTTTCTTGGCCTCAGCGATCAGATAATTGATGATGATCGTCCCGACCCCGCGCGACATGACACGGCACGACATCAACAGCAATTTCACTGTCCAATTCTTGGGCGCTCGCTCAAGCAGGCACAAACCGATCTTCCCATAAGTCCCGTACTTGTCTTCCAACCCAGCAATTAGCAGATCGTGATCTGGTGAGTTTGCAATCTCTTCAATCTCATCGTAACTATATGTGCGCCCAGTAGTATTTAACTGATGAGTTCTCTTGGTAAGTTCTTCTGCTCTCTGTAGATCACCTTCTGTTACCTTCCCCAATGTCAACTTGAGGCCCAGAGTCATGAGAAACTCTTCCTTAGGACCCTGAAATTCCGCTTCAAGTGTATTGCGTTGGATATCGCTGAGATACATCAGTCGGCGGTTCTTCGATTCATCTGTAATGAAACGCGGAATAAACTCTCTGCGTTCAAGAATAGAGTTGACTTCGGTGGCATCAAGGCACAGTACTTTCGAATGCGTGTATGCTACTTCCTCGCGTTCAAAAGACTGATCATCGATAAATGCTATGGTGTCGATGCCAACATTGATCGCCGTAGCAATAGCCTGGACGGAGGCGGCCTTCGATCCCCAGTTTATCTGCGGATACAGGAAATATTCAGCAATACCGAATTCTTCCAATTTAGCAATGGCGCTCGTATGATCATTCTTGCTTGAGATCGATTGCAGAATACCTCGACGGTCCAGTTCTTTGATCACATCCACGACACCGGCGATCAGAGTGACCGACGTGTCCTCGAGCAGGACGCCATTCCAAACAGTATTATCAAGATCCCATACCACGACCTTGATGGATTGATGACTTGCCTCTTCCTTGTCCGATACCATTTCCATCAATGATGCTTCGCCCGATATTTTCCGTTTTCCTCCGAAAAAAAGATGCTTAGGCCACGAAAACACCGTGCGGCTAGAGCCGCGTTAAACGGTAAATCTGCCCAGATTCACTGACCCTGTACGTCCACGCGTACCGCTTCATTCATATTTAAGGCTCACACCGGGCTCGATACGAGCGGCTAGAAACGCCTGAATCGATACTGTGGCCACAGCAATCGCCAAAGCCGGGGCACCGGCCCCGATCAAGAACCAGACGGATAAGTCGATACGATAGGCAAAGCCGTTGAGCCAACGGTCCATGGCGTACCAGCTAAGCGGCAATGCAAGCAGATTGGCAAAGATCACAGGTTTAGTAAATTGCCAAACCAACAATCTGACAATGTCGCCACGACTAGCGCCCAGCGCCTTACGGATCCCGATTTCTTTGGTTCGACGCTCGACAGTGAAGGCAACGAGTGCGAAAAGACCAATGCAAGCCACTATCAGCGCGACAAAAGCAAATATCGAAAATATCTCAGCCTGGCGAATAATATCCCTAAACATTCCTTCAACTACCTGATCGAGAAATTTGCGCTTGATGGGCCGAGCTTCACCCAGCTTGCTCCATAAACGGTCAATAGCACTTAGTGTTTCCGGCAGCATGCGACCGGTCAACCGGGCGTGCAGAAGCCCAAAACGGCTTGTATCCACGTAATACATGACCGGCCCAACGGCTTGACGCACGGAATCCAGTGCGAAATCAGGTACTACGCCGATAATCTCAGCAGACAGAATCTCTGGCCGGACCCCTTCAAGGGTCGTAGCCTTGCCGATCGCCGCACGTGCCGATGGAAATCCGAGCTTTCGCACAGCCGCTTCGTTAATCACCACAGAAACAATTGTCGCTCGGTTCGCTCCTGCAGGCACCGCATCTTGTGGGTGTTCGCGTCCGAAGAATCTACCGCTCACCGCCTTTAGGCCATACAACTCAAAGAATTTAAAATCAACCGGATCCCGTTCGATAAGAACTTTTTGTCCATCTGCCGTTGCGGCGGGTTCGATGCTTACCCCACTACCAAGAAATGATTCGCCTGAACACGACACAGCCTGCACGCCGGCCAGAAGCCCAATCTCGTCTTTTAGGGCATTCGAGCAGTAGGTATCGATGAGAATGACCTGATCTTTATCCAGACGCAGCCGTTCGTTCATTGCGAACGCCGTTTGGCGATACACGACGATTACCGTGAATGCCAAACCGATCAGGACCGAGAATTGCAGAACAACAAGGAGTTGACGCACCCAGAGAGAACCGGATGCGTTTACAATTCCTCCTTTTAAGACAGGCCCAGGGAGAAAGGACGAAAGCACGAATGCCGGATAAAAGCCTGCGAGTGTGCCAACGAGGAACGGCAATACAAGAACCGCACCGCCCAAAAACGGGTCGTTCCAAAATTCGAACTGGACCGTGCTATTCAGAAAACCATTGTAGACTGGTAGCAGAAGCTCGACCAATAGAATGGCGAGAATCATCCCTGCCACAGCATAAAGAATAGATTCGCCGAGAAATTGAACCATTAAATCAATACGATAGGCACCACTTACTTTCCGAACGCCGACCTCAACCGCGCGCAGGCTTGCCCTTGCTGTCATCAGGTTAACGAAATTGATACTCGCCACAAGCAGAATCAAGAAACCTACCGCACCGACAGCATAGATTGCACCAATATCTCCCCGGGGCTTCAGAATTCGAAAATTACCATTGGAAAGATGGAGTGCTGATATTGGTTTTAGTTCAAGCCTAGCGCTTGGCGCCTTCTGCAAAAGCGGTCCCTTGCGCGATTTGAGGAAAAATTTCAACCTTTCATTCAAATCTTGGAACGATGCCTGAGGTGTCAGACGCAGATAGGTGTAGACTTCGGCAGAAAAATCCCCGTCACTGGCAGGAGCTGAATCGAGACGAGCCAGCTTTGAGTAGGCCGCCCTGCCAGAGCCAATGAATTCCAATCCCAGATTCGAATTTGACGGCCAATCTTCGATTACCGCCGTCACTTTGACCAGATTTGTTCGGTCAATTTCGAGCGTGCCGCCGATTGGATCATCGCGCCCGAAATATTTGCGCGCCATTTTACGGGTAATTGTGATGCTGTCGGGTTGCTGTAACGCAACACCGGTATCCCCAGCAATCGTGGGGGGCTTAATCACGTCAAAGAAATTTGGATCCGCCCAATAGATTTTCTCTAAGCTCTCGATCTCACCTTGCCGAATACTCGCCTGAGTGTCAGTAAAGCGGGCAATAGCCTCGATCTGCGGGAAATCCAGCTTGAGAAGAGCCGCCAATTCCGCAGCAGTCTGATCACTGAAGAGTGTCGAGCGGCCGGGAAGCGTGACATCGAATGCAAGCAGATACATCCTTTCGTAATCAGGAAGCCATCTATCATAGCTAAATTCATTGCGCACGAAGAGAGTGATCAGAATCGTAGTCGCAAACCCGATCGCGAGACAGAAAATCTTTAACCCAGCATACAAACGACTTCGTATCAGACTACGCAATGCTGCCGCAAAATAATTCTGGAACATACGCTTCTCTCTAAAAACGAAATTGGCTGCTCATAAAAAGTGGTATATTTCCTGATCTACGCTTTTTTGACCGGAAATATTTTTACATGGCCGGTTACTCGACAACATGTCCATCGAGAAGAGTGATACGGCGCTGTGCCCTATTGGCGAATTCTTCGGTATGCGTCACCATCACGATCGTTGTCCCGCTTTCACGCGCGCCTTCTATAAGCTGCATTACCGCCTCACCATTCGCCGTGTCGAGGTTCCCAGTGGGTTCGTCAGCTAGGATTAGTTTCGGATCGCCAACCAATGCACGCGCGACCGCCACGCGCTGCTGTTGACCGCCGGAAAGTTGTTTCGGCATATGGCCCGCTCGATGCCCGAGTCCGACCCGATCCAGCACACGCTCAATGCATTGGCGACGTTGCGCTGAAGGAATACGCCGATAAATCAAAGGCACTTCGACGTTTTCTTTTACGGTGAGAGTGTCTATCAGGTTGAAACTCTGGAAAACGAACCCGATCCCGTGCGCCCGACGTGCTGCCGTCAGATTCCTTTCCGAATAACGCGCCACATCCTCGCCACAGAACCAATATTGCCCGGAACTGGGCCGGTCAACCAAGCCCAGGACATTCAAAAGTGTCGATTTTCCACAACCGGACGGCCCAGTTATCGCAACAAACTCTCCGCCGTTGATTGTCAGTTCAATGCCATTGAGCGCAGTTGTCTGCACCTCAGCAGTCCGATAGATCTTTGAAATATTCTCAAGCTTCAACATTTGTACCCCCGGCCCTTTGCGCTTTATTGCGTGAGCACGATGCGATCAATCTGCTCGTAATTGGTATAGTCAGAGACGATCACCCGTTCGCCTGGTCTCAGACCGCCCAGAACCTCCACTTGATCCACACTTCGCCGACCGGTTTTAAGGCGACGTCGATCGGCGCGACCGTCATCGCCGAGCACAAAGACCCAATCTCCACCCGAACGCTCAAGAAATGGTCCGGCGGGAATCACCACGGCAGGCTTGTCGTCGCCAAGCGCGAGGCGACCCTGCAACGCTTGGCCCGTCACGAGACCGTCAGGCATTTCAGTGTCAAAGGTGAGATCGACGAGGAAACGGCCATTCTTGACTTGCGGATAGACACGGGTGACCCGCGCCAAGACCACACGATCGTTCATTTCCATCGTGGCCGTCTCACCGGGCCGCACGCGCGCAATGTAAAACTCATCTATACCAGCCTGGAGCTTTACACCGGTCGCAGGAGCGATGATCGCAAGTCTTTCGCCCTGCTTCTTATTTTCACCTACACTGAGATCAATCTCGGTGACTTGCCCGACAACGGGCGAACGAGCAATCAAATCATCGAGCTTGCTGCGCGCCACCTGTAGGTCTTTCTTCAGCTCCTTGAGCTGCTCTTCGATCGTCGGCAGTTGGCGCTGTCTTATCGCTTCTTGCCGTGCATTACTGTCAGCTTGGATCGGTCTGGTCTTTTGCTCGTATTGCAGCTGATCCCTGATCATGTCTCTCACCTCCTGGGAGGTGAAACCTCGCTCGGCAAGAAATTCCCGCCGGGCAAGCGATTTTTGGTCCCGCATGATCTCATAATCTAATTGTGCTAAGGCGAGCTCATTAGCTTTTTTATTTACTTCGAGTTCGATTTCATTCTGCTGCAGTTGCGTGATCGCTTGGTTCAGTTGTGATCCCTGCTGTATGACCTGAAGCTGCAACTCTGTATTGGTAAATTCCACAAGCGGCTGCCCAATAGAAACACGCTCGCCGGGCTCAACCAAAACGCGACGCACTTGCCCCCCAGACACGGCATCCACGTAGATCGTGTCGCGGGGGATCACCGTTCCTCGAAGAGGAATGAAGTCATGAAATATACCCTGTTCCGTTACCGCAATGGTCACGTCGCGCATAGGAACGCTCAGCGTGCGTCCCCCGTCGCCAAAGCGGGAAATGGCAAATCCTCCGGCTATCACGAGGGCTCCTAGCCCTATGCCGACCATTTTGGTCCACATAGACCCGCGCCGCCAGAACGACCGCGACAGTGCCTGATCCATATTCCGACCGTCATGTGAATTTTTCTTCAGGGTATCGTTCATGGCCGTTCAGCAAATGCCCCCCGATATCACTTTCAACGAGCCGTTCAAGTATTTTTCCCGGCAAGATGATCTCTGCAATTTACCGCTCGTTGTCTTCGGGATTGAGCCGGTAGTGATAAATACGATATCGTGAACTCGCAATTGATGCTCCTCGGCAACCTCTTTGCGGATCGCCCGCTGCAGGTCGTGCCGCGATATCGTCAGATTTCGGGTATCTCCATCAGCGGCGGCGCCAAGGCTGTATCCGGCAGCGATCTCGCTGACCACAACCAGACGGGTCCGTTCCTCCGTTTCGATAGAAAACGCGATCGTACATCCCGGACGCAATGCCGGGTGGCTCGTTTCCGCGGTCTTTTCGATTTCCTGAGGGTAATGATTCCGGCCCTCGACAATGATGAGATCTTTTCTGCAACCGGTAAACACCAGTTCGTTTGCGTCGAGGAACCCGAGATCGCCGGTCCGTAAATAGTGTTGCCCCGGCAGATCTTTTATTTCCCCATGAAATTTCTCTGCCGTTTCTTCTGGCCGGTTCCAATAGCCCTTTGCAATAAGATCGCCGCTGACCCATATCTCGCCGACCTCGTCCGGGCGGCTCAATTCAAAGGTGTTCGGATTGACGATGCGCACATCGATCTTCCACGGCCCAGGCCAGATCCGCCCGCATCCCACCATTATGATCGACGGCTGACCGGGTGTCGCGGCTTGGACCCGGTGTTCACGCAAGGACGCAGCGTCTAGCGGGTAAAATTTCGGTCCGGCATCAGCAAGCGTGACCAGCAAGGTGGCCTCGGCCAATCCCCATGCCGGGGCCATAGCGTCGCGTCGGAAACCACATGGCGCAAACACATCGAGAAAACGCTCAATCGTAGCGCTTCGGATCGGTTCTGCGGCATTATTGGCAATACGCCAACAGCTCAAATCCAAATGGCGACGTTCGTCGGCAGTCACCTTGCGTGCAACAAGGTCGAAGGCAAAATTCGCACCAGCGCTGTGCGAAGCGCGGTAACGATGAATGGCATTAACCCAACGCACCGGGTGCTTGACGAAATCAAATGGCGACATGACATAGACTGACATGCCAAATGCCAAAGGCATCAGCAGCCCCGCAATCAAGCCGAAGTCATGAAAATAGGGCATCCAGCAGACAGATTGTGTTCCGACAGTCATACAGTCAGAGGCAGTGCCGTTATAATCGATGATCGACATCAGATTACGATGAGTGATCATCACCCCTTTGGGATCGGAGGTCGATCCCGAAGTATATTGCAGATAAGTAACGTCATCCGCGTGTTGATCCGGTTCGATCCACGCATCGGAATAATCAGTTAGCGTATCGACCGCAATCCATTCAAGTTCGCCAAGCCCCTCTATCCTACTGGCGATGTCGCGCAGGCTGGCTAGGATGGAGGAGGTCGTTAGAATATAGCGGATGTTGCCATCAACGATAATATTTTTAACCCGGTTCAGATAACGTTCGACCTTGCCAGCAATCGGTGCTGGCATCGGCACTGCAATGACCTGACCGTAAACGCACCCCAGAAAAGATTCGATGACCTCCACACTGGCATCGAACAACATCATCGCGCCAGCACCCTGTGCGCTCTGACTCTGAAAATATGCGGCAAGCGAGCGAGCGTGTCGGTCAATTTCGGAGAAACTCAGGGAGGCGCCCTCCTCCTCTCCGTTAATCAGGTTGGTCACTGCCGCCCGGTTGGGCAGAGCAGCTGCCATGCTGCGAAAATGCGCAGTTAGTGTCGTGTGTCCAGCGCCCCACACGGCCTCGACCAGAGTCCGGCGTTTCACTTCCTCGTCGCCCCAATCTGGATGACTGACATCACGCATTCACTCGCTCCAACAAAAGAAACCCGCGGCACACCTCAGCGGCCCCGACAAACTCATCGTTTCCCCGGCCGCTCAGCAGCAGGAAAGGGTTACGCCGGTATAGATCCGGCCACCGTCAACGACCCACCGCCCAATGAAATCTGGTGCACGCCGGTACAGAGGCTTGCTTATGTTCTCGATCGTAATTTCGAAAGTGCCGCTCTTCTCGCGGCCATGGTCGAGAAAAAAAATGACCGATGCGTCACAGAAACTCATAAACGTGCGCGTAATTGGATAGTAGCACTTGTAGAATGCTTCCTTGGCGCTGAAGGCAAGCTTCGGCCAGTCAACACCCTCCAGTTTCGGCAATGAACCAAAATGTTCAAGATCATTTGGCCGACAAACCAAATGGTAAAGATCGGTTGCCAACAACTCAGCCCCTTCAGCGTCAAATCCCAATCCAGCCGCGTCGGCGGCCCGCGCAACCACCGCCGCACAGAAGCCTTTGCAATGCGTTATGCTGCCGCTGAAGCTTTCCGGCCAACGGGGGCATCGGTCGGCTTCAGTGATGATCGGACCCACATCCGCTCCTAACATCGCGAGGGCGGTACGCGCACAGGACCGTCCAGCAGAAAATTCGCGATGCCGCACCGGTAGAGCCTTGCGGACATAAATTTCTTCCTCTGGAAAGAGAGGCGCAAAATACATGTCCGGGTCGGCGATACAAACCGACACGGGTGCTTCAAATAGATCTGCAACAGCACGCTCATCCATAGCCGCTCTCCACCCGGTCGCAACACTGAACTGGAAATGGCGCTCATTACACAAGAACCGCCTCCACGCCGCCATGGGCTGACCTTGCTAGACGATCCCCGATACATTGTTGCCCGCCGCTAGTTTTTGCCTCTCGAACTCCTGGAAGCCAAAATTGGCGATGGTGATTTGCTGAATCTGCGTGCTGCCTTCAATAATCTCCAATATTTTGGCGTCGCGCATCAGGCGCTCCACTGAATAGAATTGACTACATCCATTGGCACCATGGATCTGTACCGCACGATCAGCCGCCCGCATCGCTGCGGTTGATGCATGATATTTAGCAATAAAGGTGTACATGATTTCCTGAGAATCTCTTGATTCCCGCATTGATCCGGCCTGCCGACACAACAACCGCGCTGCCGCTATATCGGTAATGGTGTCGGTCATCATTTGCTGAATCAACTGATGTTCTTTCAACGCCACCCCAAAACGCTTGGTAGTGCTGGCATATTCATAACAAGCATCAAGGCATGCCTGCGCAATTCCCAATGCGCCGCAAGCCACCGAATATCGCCCAAGCCCAAGCACTGTCTGTGCAACCGCCATCCCACCGAAGCCAGGCCTTCCGACCATATTTTCCTTCGGCACACGACAATCTTGGAATGTCACCAGAGCCAACATCGCCCCACGCGTCCCGAACATACCCTCGATCGGCTCAACGATCACTCCTGGGCTGCTCCGCTCGACAATAAACGCGGTCCCCTGTCCGTCACACTTGCTCAGAACCAAAAATACGTCGGCGATCTGACCAAAACTGATCCACTTCTTTTGGCCGTTCAGGATAAATCCGTCGCCATCGGCACGGGCAACCGTCTCAACGGCATTGATATCGCTGCCCGCATTCGGCTCGCTGACCGCGAGAGCGCCAATCGCCTCTCCCATCGCCAGGGATGGCAGCCAGCGCTCCTTCAGCGCACTGCCAGCCCAGCGATGGATCGAATAAGCGATCATATCATGCACAGTCAGCAGAGTACGCACAGACGAACATGCGCGCCCGAGTTCTTCATGCAAAACGCCGTAGGTCACCATGTCCATCGAAGCGCCGCCCGATTGAGGCGGCAGGAACGGTGCGAAATAGCCGCGACGCGCCAAGCTTGGAATGATCGTTTCCGAAATTTTTTGCGAACGGTCATGTATTTGCGCAAAAGGACTGACATGTTCCAAGGCAAACGCCCGAAATTCTGCCTGGCGCGCCTCAATTAATGCTGTACTCATGGAACCTAACCTCTGAGTTCGATCGGATCAGGACGCTTACGCGGAAACCAACCCACTGAGTTTCCGTTCAAGTAATTGCGCGATCGCACTCACCGTGCTGAAATTGGCAATATGAAGATCATCGTCTTCAATCGTGATAGCGAATTCCTTTTCCAACCAAGCAACGAGTTGAATCGCGAACAGCGAGTTCACGTAACCACCTGCGATGATATCATCGGTGTCGCAGAGCCCCTCGGTTCGAAAGAAACGCGAAAAAAACTCTCTAACTTTTTGACTGTATTCATTCATAATAAAACGGAATTCCTGTGAAATTAATATTCGTAAAAGCCTTTACCATTTTTTCTGCCGTACAGACCCGCATCCACCATCTGCTTTAGCAGTGGGCATGGACGGTATTTGTCGTCATTGAAACTCTCGTAAAGGACTTCTATAGAATAGAGTATCGTATCCAAACCGATCAGATCCGCCGTCGCCAATGGCCCCATCTTGTGCCCGAAACATTCGGTGAAAATCTTATCGATCTCAATCGGCAGAGCGACGCGATCCTGAACAAGGAATATCGCCTCATTGATCGTCAGCATCAGCACGCGATTGGAAACAAATCCGGGTGAATCAGAAACAACAACAGATTCTTTGCCGAACTGGCTCAGTAATTTCTGAGCCGTTTCAATCGTTTCATTTGAGGTGTGGTAGCCTCGAATGACTTCGACCGTCTTTTTCATCGGCACTGGATTCATGAAATGCATGCCAAGAACTCTGTCCTGGCGCTTGGTTTGAGAGGCGATCCGCGTAATCGAAACAGCAGAAGTATTCGCCGCGAACACTGCATTCGGGTTGCAAACCTCATCAAGGTCGCGATAGACACCCCTCTTGATGTCAAACTTTTCCGTGACATTTTCGATCACGAAATCGGCTTCGGCCAGAATACCAATGTCCGTAGATGTCAAGATAGCGGCAATGACTTCATTGGCACTCTTGCCACTCTTCTCAGAACGCAATAGAGACTGTGCCCGAACATTCTGTCGGATTGATATCACCGCATCCGCCAAGATTTCCGGCGTGGTGTCAATGAGAAGCACCTTGTGTCCATGTTGGGCTAGGTCCTGTGCCAAACCACGGCCCATCACCCCCGCTCCAACCACGCCAATAACATTCAAATTCGTCATTTGACGAGCCCTTCAAGACAAACAATCACTATAGAAACGAGTTAAAAACTCGCATTCATAAAGACCTACGATGGAATAACTTAGCTTGCGCAACGCTGCGAGTTGGATAACCGAGCCGCCATCTGGCGCAATTCGACCGACATCATATGTAGAAACAACGCCTGAGCCGTACGGATGAAGAAATGGTCCCCCGGCACCATTCGCATATCGAACGAGCCGTCGGTCACCTCGCGCCAGGCATTGACGGCGTCTCGTCCCGCTTCTGGGTCGCACAGACCACAGAAGGCAAGAATGTCACACGTCAGGCGGGGCGTCTCCTGATACCGGTATTCTTCGTGAATCGCCAAATCGGCGCGTAACATCGGCTCGATCAAATTCATCAAGTCGCTGTCGTCCAAGACTTCTGCGGGCGTGCCGTTCAAGTGCCGGAGGCCTTCAATGAACGCCTCTCGCGGAACATGATTAATCGGCGCGCGCGTCAGCGGCCTATGCGGCGCCACTCGCCCCGAAACAATCAGACAATCTGGTTCTCGTTGAGATTCCTGCCGCAGTCTACGCGCCAATTCGAACGCGATAATCGCCCCCATGCTGTGACCGAACAAAGCGAAGGGGCGATCCATTCGTGGCATTAACACCGGCAATATCGCATCGACGACATCTTGAGCGCGCGAAAAGGGCGCCTCCCTTTGACGCATTTCCCGCCCTGGAAGCTGCACTGCACAAACCTCAATGTTTTCAGGTAAATGCTCTGACCATCCCCTGTAAGCCTGGGCGGTACCACCGGCGAACGGAAAACAAAAAAGGCGCAATGATGCCTTCTCGTTGGGCCTCGATACTTGCAACCAAGCAGTTGACACTTTACCTACCTTCCATGAGATTGCACCGACGCCATCACCGGGAAACATAAAACGAGACCATAAAAGAATTATACTTAACACCTTCAAATTAAAACTTTAAGGGTTAAAACTTCGGTAAACATATCATATGAAGATAATGTTACCGCATACACATGCTTATTAAAAATATAACAATCGTTAACACTTTCTATAAAATCTGAAGAAAACAAACTTATAGGCTAAAAATGTTACATTTTTTTTTCATTTTATATGCTTTTTTCAATCAACAATCTTTTTATAAGTCTTTACCACATCTTTAAGGGGCTTCTACTCATTTCTACGAGTACCTGTCAACAGTTTTTATATCATTGGCAGCAATCAGATACCCCGCCTCGCGGACCTAGATAAGTTTTAGGAACACAAAAGGTACGCACAGACCAGCTTGAGGTTCTACAGCATCCTCATCGCACATATGCCATATTTGTTCATTAAATATTCTAAATTGTGCATTCAAACCACGTTAGCTCAATCGACGCCGGTGACTTGCACAACCCGATCCGCATGTATCAGCCCACAAATTTTGGCTTCGACACAAGACCGCCACACAGCGTAAAAAGCGCCAGTTGCAAAGGATACGACGCGCCCGATGCTGACCTGACAAAAAAATTTCCCGCAAAATCTTTGCAACTTATCAATTGATAGGATAGAATTATTCGAGCAATCGTACCGGCTAGTCGCCTTTATCGCTGTCCCAACCCTGCCTTGGATTTTTTATGGTCATGAAAGAATTAGATACTCCTAATCTAATATTGATTGATTCAAGTTCAAAAAGCGATTTTATATTTTGCGTTCACGCCTTTGATGGCGGTGTGGGAAGCTATCTGGATTTAGCCAAGGAATTAAGTGCTGGGGCAACCGTTTATGGTATCTCTGCATTAGATTTTATTGGAAAATGGCTTTTGCCGGAATCTATTCCCAGCATCGCTCGGCGCTACATCCAACAGGTTCAGGCTGTTCAAAAATCGGCCCCCCTATCGGTTGGTCGGGTGGTCATCCGGTGGATTGATTGCCTTTGAAATGGCTTGTGAGTTGCGCCGGCAGGGTTACGATGTTGAGAGCCTCACGCTGCTAGATTCCAGCCCCCCCGACGAGAGAGGTTGGCCTTTACACCCCAAAACATTGTGTCAATATGACGCTGCCTTCAGATCAACTCTACCATATAAAATTATGGTGGAAATTTTTGTGGTTGTACCTGACAGATGATCGGACAGAAATTGACCCACAATTCTGGGCTATGGAAGATAGCGATAGATGCAAATATATTATCGATAACATTGAAAATAAAAATATTTTCTGCAGGAACAAGGGCTTTCTTTTATTAAGAGATACCGACGACGTTTTATATTCATTTAAAACAATGAAAACACAGTATGAAGCTATTTTAAAATATGATTCTCCCGTTTATTACGGTGACTTAAATCTAATAATTACTTCATCAAAGGATGATACAAATTCTGAGAAAAAAGATCGCCTTATCGTTTCGGCACTACAGAACCCGACATTACAACTCATCATTTACCTTCCCGAGATCGACCGCTTGGGCATCTACGACACGCTCGCCGCGACCGGCGAGGCGATCAGGCCTAACCAGCAGCTTAAGCGCCTGCTGCTAGCGCAGCTTCCACAGGTGACGGTGCGCGGCTTCGGGGCCGGAGGCTTCTTCCATGCACTGGCGAATGACCTGCCCGAACCGGCCATGCTGGATGAGGTGTCGGAACGTGCGCGCCAGCTTGAAGTGCTGCTTAAGCAGGCCACGAACATTCAGGTGTCGAAGAAACCCGCCGGGACTGCGGACGTAGAAGAAGCGGTGGCCGCTGCCGAAGCTGCACCTGCACCCGGCAAGGGTTTCGAGGACTTGCTTTGATGAGTTCCCGTCGCCCCATCGGATATGTTGTTGAGATCGACGGGCCGCAGCTTTTGGTCAATCTACTTGAGGATTCCCGTGGTCACGTTGCCGGACACCGCGACGGTTTATCGACCGTAGAGCAACCGGGCGATTTGGTCGGTATCGACGCCGGGGCCGAGACAATCATTCTTCGGATCATGTCAGTTGCGTTCGCGGAGCCGCGCGAAGTCCATGCCGCAGGACGCGGACGATCATCGAATGTTCCGCAAGAGCCGTTGCGCCAGCTTCGCGGCCGTGTTGTGGGCTTTCTGGCCAAGCGCGACGGCAGGCTGGCGTTTTCGCCGCAGGAATGGCGGCTGCCCGTTCTTGGCGCGAGCGTTTATCCGCTTTCCGACATCGAAACCGTGGCGACCATCGGCGCGACCGGCATCGAGGCCGAACAGATCAGGCTGGGCGCGGATTCGCGCAATCGGGCTGTGGAGGTCTGCGCGAACATCGACCAAGTGCTGGGTCGTCACATGGCGATCCTTGGTTCGACGGGCCAGGGTAAAACACACTTCGTCGCAGCGGTGCTGCAACAGCTTGTGCGCCTGCCCAAGTCGCGGATCGTCGTGTTCGACGTCAACGGCGAATATACACCCGCCTTTGCCCACCTGGGACAGCGCGTGAAGATCACGCAGCTAGGCGGCCCCAATGGCGGGCTTCGGATTCTGGGCTTGCCCTGAGAAAGTGGAGAGCGTTTTCCTCTGTCATGCTGCTTCAGCCTCGAAGCGGCATGGACTTTTGTATCCCAGTGAGGAATGTCGGCTGATGGGATTATAGAAGCCGTCGATATAATGTCCAAGGGCCAAAGTCGCTTGGCAACGTGATTGCCAAATCGTCCTCCAGATCAGTTCTGACTTGATGGTTTTAAAGACAGTTTCGACCATGGCATTGTCGTAACACTTGTCTTTTCCGCTCATGGAGATGACGCATCCGTGGTCTGTCAAGAGCTTCTGGTCGTCGCCGGAACAATATTGGCTGCCCCTGTCGGAATGATGGATCAGACCCTTTGGCGGCTGGCGCAAAATCAACGCCCGCTTCAATGCTGTCATGCCTAAGTCTTTTTTCATTCTGTCGCTGCTTGCCCAGCCGACGATCCGGCGCGAGAACAGGTCAACGACCACGGCCAGATACAACCAGCCCTCGGCGGTCCAGATGTACGAGATGTCGGCGCCCCATTTCTGATCTGGTTGCTCGGCAACGAAGTCCTGGTCCAGGATATTGGGGGCCACGGGGCCGCCATGATCACCGTCTGTGGTTTTCTTATAACGGCGCTTTTGCAGGGCTTTCAGGTTGTTCTCGCGCATCAGCAGGGCAACCCGATGACGGCCTATCTCTAGGCCGTCTTCCTGCAATTCAATGGTCATCCGGGGACTGCCGTAAGTCTCGTGCGACAAGGCAAATTGAGACCGGATATGGGCTAAAAAGACCATGTCATCCAATTGCCGTTTGCAGGGCCGACGATGCTTCCAAGCATAATAACCGCTGGCGCTGACGCCAAACAGGGCGCACTTCCGGTCAATGGACAGATCGGCCTTCTTTTCGTCAATGACCCGGAACATCATCGACTTGTCTCCTTGGCAAAGAAGGCCGCCGCTTTTTTTAATAGGTCGCGCTCCGCCCGCAGAATCTCATTCTCACGCCGAAGCCGGGCCAGTTCCTTTTGCACGTCGTCATGGGGGCCCGACAACAAATCCGCTTCCCGATGTCGGGCAATGCACTTGCCAAGCGTCGATTTGCCAATCCCAAGATCAGATGCAACTTGCCCAATCGTGCGCCCACTGGAAAGCGCAATGCGAACCGCTTCACGCCGAAATTCTTCCGGTATCTTTACCGTCAAAATACCCCGTCCTTGCGTGTCTCGCGTTCAGTGTAACTCCAAACGCTCTCCACTTTCTCAGGGCAAGTCCAGATTTATCCATTTTGGATTGGCGGAGGGAGCGTCCCGCAAATTTCACATATTTTATCAAAAAAAACAAATAGATAAAAAAGCAAAATCAATACCCACCTGCCATGCCACTAACCACATATTATGATATAAGCGGATACAATCAGATAAAATTATGTGGCATGTCGATCCCGCAAGAAGCCGTCGTCCGTACGGAGCGACAATCCAAGACCTCGCCAGACGCATCGCTAATTCTCGATCAAATCTACCTATCGACAGTTCGAATTCGTATCAACGTGGCGGCTCCTCGATCAAGAGCGATTGTCTCGATCGAGGAGCCACTAACTCGACTTCGGTTAATGCTTCAATCCACGTGCCATTGTAAGAGGCGGCACGACAGCGTGACGGGCGGTTGGCGTTTCAATCCACGCCCACTCATGCAGGCGACATGCAGATGCTATCAACTCAGACGACAAAACACAAACCGGATTTCGATGCCAGATCTTTATAAAAATACGTGTAGCACGTATTTTTATCTTTACATAATACGTATCACACGTATAATGGGGACATCAAGACGACGGGCACCTCGCCGGATCAGGGGTCGAGACAAAAAATGGCACAATATTCCGTCACCATGTCCTGCGGCCATAAAACAACCGTTGCGCTCTTTGGACCGGAAAAGGACCGTGCACGGAAGATTAAGCGGATGCAGGAAACCTGCCTTTGCGACGCGTGCAACGCGATCGAAAAGGCCAAGCAGGCCGAGAAACTTGCGGAGCAAAGCACAGTCGATGCGGCTAAAAACCAAGCCGACGGGCTGCCCAGCCTCGAAGGCTCGCCCAAACAAATCGCCTGGGCCGAGACGATCCGCATGAAATAGCCTCATTGCAAAGATGATCGACAAAGACGCACCCGCCACTCAGGCGGTGCGGGCCGATATCAGATCTCAATCTCAGGCTAAATTTTGGATCGATAACCGCGAAACCACCATCCCCTATCTCTGCAAACCCTTTATCGCCAAGCATCAGGCTTAATTTTACCGCCAAAAACGAAAGATACCAGCATGCCGCACCCCAACAGAAACAGGTTCAGACTCGAACCCCTGAGTGACCAGTGGGCGCATTTTTTACCACCCACGACAGTCAGTAACCTTGAGCCCATCGCCACTATAAGGGCGACCTGGGGTTACTTCCCGAGCGGCATTCTCGTGCGGCTTAAATCCAGCGGAAAATATGCAAAATATTGGCTCGGTGGCCTCGCCAACCTGGATCAGCGCAAAATAGAAGCGGCGCTTAAAGAAATGGAGGCAACGGGAAATGCCCCGCAAAAAGTCTGATTCCGACCTGGACGATATACTTCCGCGCAAGCGGCGCGAGATGACAGAGGCCGAAAAAAAAGAACTAGCCGACATGGTCAAGGCGTGGCGCGGAACCTTGTCGACCAGCCGCGCGGGGCAACTCCTCGGCATGTCCGGGCGGACTGTCGAGTATATCGAAGCCGGAAGGGGCTTTCGGTATCCACTCATGCTCACACTGGCGTTAAAATCTTTTGAGTGGGGTCCGTCGTCACGCTGATGGTTGGCCTTTTTCGGGCCAAGAATTTGACGCATCGAGTGATTAACCAGGAGTTTACAGCATGCAATCCCCCCCCCGCCAAACCCTAAAAAAATTAAGATAGCCGACATCGACGCAACCGAAACGGTGCAACACGTCTACCGTGAAAAAGGCTATGAAAAAATCTGGACCGGCACTCGGTACAAGCTGATCGCAAAAGGCTATGCAAATGCGTGCCGGAATGACTGGACCGTGGACATCAGATCAAAAGATGACCTCTTAAACCCGGTCAGAGCGGCCCATGAAATACTCGTCGAGGAAAAAGACGGCAATCCTCCACACCGCAGTATTTTTGATGTGCAATTATGGGACGCAAAAAACCGAGAATGCTTCGAGGTTGATTTGTGGTAGCCAGAATGCCCGCTGACCCTACCGAAAGGTGGGCGAGACGACCGCCACAAGAACAGAAAAGGTCAAGTAGAGACCCTCGGCTTCCACACTCCATCATTTTCGTGACCCCACGAAAATGATGGAGGAACCTCCTAGGCAATCTCGCCCTCGCCAAAGGCGATATCGGTTGCCCCTTTCAGGATCTGTGCGTAACGACCCAAATCGCCGACATGACCCCAGTTGACATCATCCGGGTCGGCGTTGAAATGGTCGTCGCTCAGTTTTTTGAGCCGGTCCAACATCAAATCAATGTCCGCCTTCTTGGCGATAAAGGCATTGATCGCGCGTTGATTTTTTGCTGCTTGGTTCATGATTGCCCCTGTTTTGGTGCAACCATCACCGCTCTGTCGCGGCGGACAGTCAAGGATTATAAGCTGAACTATCAAGAATTTCTTGACCGCTGAGCCTCCAAAAAGCACTGCCGATTGAACGCATTCCGGGGTGTGAGACCTGGATTCCGGCTGTCATCCATCCGGCATTGATCGGCAGCCGCCGCCCAATCCTTCGCGGCACAGGCGGCCGAGAAACGAGGCCAGTGTGGGCCAAAACTCGGCCCCATAGCCCATGCCATGGAACAGAGCGCCGTCTGCGCCGGTTCCGGCCAGGATTGGAGATCCGCAAAGGCCGGGTGCTGCATCAGTAGAACCACATTGGCCGAGAACCGCCTCGTGATGAGATCGTCGATCGCGGCGTCGGCGAGATAGAGCGTCGCCACCTTACCCGCCGCCTCCGCCCCGCGTCGGGCGAGATCGGCATTGCCATGCATCTTGCTCCATTCCGCGTTGATCTCGACCAATGTGGCCGCCGTATCATCGGATCGGTGCCGCCAGGGCAAGGTGATGGCGAGGGTCACCGGATCGATCAGGTTGCCCATGCCTGTGGTGACCAGCCCCTTGATGTCGGGGTACATGTGATCGACGCAGCCCTCGAACCGCGTATTGATGGCCCGCCAGCTTTTCTGCAGGGCGATGCTGATGCCGCTCATGATCGCGTCTCTTTCGTCGTCGATATGGAAAAGCGCCGGGCACCCGCTGGTGATGCCGATGCCCGGCTTGAAGTCAGAACCCCGCCTTGCGCGCGGTCCAATCATGAAACCGGACGGACCACCGGCTGCCGAAGCTGAGGCTCAGCAGCGGGTGCGCCACCGTGTTGTGGATGAACTGCCAGACGGCACCCATCCTTCAGGCGGCCTGCTGGACCGGTGCCGGTGCAGGCTCGGGTGTGTCCTCCGGGGATGCGGAGGATGCGGCAGCCGGTGCCGGGGTCGGCGCGGGCGTCGGATATACTAGGATCGCCTTATCCACATCGATCAGCACCTCTTTGATTTGAGGATCCTGCACCTGAAGGATGATAGTGTCGGAGCCGGTCGCCGATCCTGTGGCCGCCGTCACGGTGATGGTGGTCTCCCCGATCGCGAGCGGGTTGATCACCAGTTCCCGCGTCTCATGATCGAGGGTACAGGTTGCCACTTCGGTATTGCTGCTCGTTTCGCTGCAAGCGGTGAGCTTTTCGAGAGCCATATAGCGGTCGAAATGATCGGCGAGGCCGAGCGGAATCCGAACCGCGAGCACATCGCTCGGGAGCGCATAAGTCTTCATGATTTTTCCTTTTGATTGCTTTTTTTATTGCCGTGTCGGCTGAAAGCGTGGAATGCGGACGCACCGATGCCGCACCACGATTGGCACCGGATGAGCCACCCCGGCCTTATTGCGGGCGGGCCTGTGTCTGGGTTAGTGGCCGCTGATCTCGGCGCTCACCGCGAAGCCGGTCAAGACCCCGGCTAGCACGAGATTGGCCTGCTGGCCGATCCAGGCGGCGGTGGTGGGATCGGCCTCGGCGGCGGCTTTGAGGGCTGCCTCGTTCCCGGCCCCGCACAGCGCATCGAAACCGGATTTGACGTCGGCGACAGTACCGGCGGCCCCACCTTTCAGCAGGCCCAAGGCGGGGTCTGCCGCGTGCACCGTGGCATTGGCGACCTTACATGCTTTCAGCGCTTCGGCCTCGGCATTCGAGATATCCTGTTTGACGCTGGTGCAGGCGCAGAGAGCCGCAAGCCCGGCGAATGCCAGGGCGGAACGATAATAGTTCATGATTTTTCCTTTGGTTTTTTGGGGATTGGGCGCACCCCGAGATCGGGGGCGGCGGCAGTGCCGCCTTCAAGGCGAGGCCGGGTCAGATATCCCGGCTTATCGATGGATGCTGTTAAAGCTTGGTCGGCACCGGCTGACCTGCTTGCGATGCTGCATGCCCCGTTGCAAGGGCAGCATTCACCGCCGTCTCAATGGCGGCGATCACCGCCAGGATGTTCTGCGCCGACGGGTCGCGGGCGGCGGTGATGATGGCCGCCGCCGCCGCCGCATCGGCCCCAAGTTCACCGCCGGTCGATTTGACCGCTTCGAGGCCCTTTTCAATGAGATCCAGCGCAAGCATGGGATAATCCTCCTTTGGTTTCCCCACCACTGGCGGGGGTGTTGATTGAGAAAACGGCCCTTGCTGAACGAGGCGTGCGGCGATACCCGCCCCCAGGACCAGGGCCAGCCCATAGCCGAACCGGTGATCGAGGGCGGCCCTGGTCTCAGGCCCGAGTTGCTCCCAGATGAGCCCGACCAGGATGCAGGCCGCCTGGATGCGAACCGACCAGAACCGCCAGGCGGAACGCCAACCCGCGATCAGGCGCATCGGCCGGGGTAACCGCGATCTTGGGGCTGGCCACACCCGGCACCCCCTAGGATGAGGCCGGAGACGGCGGCAGCATCGACCCCTTGCAGCGGGGATTGAAGGCAGAGTCCGGTGCCGGGGGCGAGATTTCCCGCCTCCCCCGGCTGTGCAGCGATCACCGGCACGATCGTGATCCCGATCGCCGAAATGTAGGTCGGGATCTCGGTGCAGAACCGGACACGCGACGGGGCGACGAGGATTGTCCCGGCCGGCAACAGTGCCCCAGGCTGGCCGGTGACGGCGACACACCCGCTAGCGCAGGTGCCCTGAGCGGCGCGCGGCGGCGGCGGAACACGCGGGCAGGCAGCAGGCGGCAACCCCGCCCATGCTTGATGGCGATGCATGATAAAAACTCCTGATGTGATAATGGATTGGTGAGACCCGACTATGGAGCCTCACCCGGTGATGATCAGTTCGGCCGCTCGTTGAGCTTTGCCGCCCCCGGCAATCGAATAGGTCGTCTCGACCGCCTCGATCCTGAAGGCGGCGAAGATCTGGCGGATTTCCGGGCGGTCGTTGATGGACAGGATGAACCGGCCCTTGATCTGGGCCAGGAGATCCGCGATGCGCTCAAAATCTTCCCGCCCGAAGAGATCGGCGCCATAATCCCGCTCGCAGCCAAAATACGGCGGGTCGAGATAGAAAAGAGCACCGGCCCGGTCATAGCGTGGGATGAAGTCCTGGTACGGCAGGCACTCGATCACGACCGGGGCAAGGCGGGTATGAATATCCTCCAAGATCGGAATGAGCCGGGTGACATCGAACCGGGCGGGCCCGGTGCGCTGAACCCCGAAGTTGCGGCCCGAGAGCTTGCCGCCGAAACACGTCTTCTGCAGATAGAGAAACCGTGCCGACCGTTCGAGATCGGTGAGCGTGTCCGCTGGCTGCTCTACCAGACGCTCAAAGTCTGCCCTGCTGGTCAATTGCCATTTGAGCACGTCGAGGAACTGTGGGTAATGGCGTTGCAGGATGCGGAACAGGTTGGAAACATCCCGGCTCATATCATTGATGACCTCGCATTTGGCCGGGTGATTGCGACGCAGGAACACCCCGCCCATGCCGACGAAGGGCTCCGCATAAAGATCGTGCGGGGTTGCCTCGATGATCTGGATAATCCGCCGGGCTAAGAGGCGTTTTCCGCCAAAATAGGGGGCGGCGGGTACAACTGAAACGCGGATAGACATGATTAAAACCCTACGATAGAATGCAATTTAGTAGGGTTAATGACCTAGACGTTACCCTCTGCTACGGACCCCGATCGGTTGCTGTAACAGCCGGTCGGGGGTTATTCCGCTTGCTCAGCATCAAGCTTCGACAGGGTGCGCCGGGCGATGCGGATGCGTAGCCACAAGAGATAGCCACCAGCCACGAAGATGACGGCATGGGGTGCCGATCCGATATGATCCTGCAACCAGGTGCCCGCGATGGCAAGCACACCGCAGCCGGACGCAAGAAGGCTATCGCCGATCGCTGATGGGCGGTCGTACATTTAAAATCTCCTATTTAATTTTGATTATTTTTGGGGCGGATGATTCGGGTTATCCGCCGTTCCGGCTTCTGCGTTGCACGGACAGTGTTTATGCAGCGGGTGCCGGGTTTACCGCTGCCGGTGCTGGACTGATGGTGACGACATGCTTCGATCCCATGGTGAAGATATCCAGAGCAAAATCGGGCACCACCATTGAGCAGAAAAAATGATAGGCACGATCGGCAATTGCCTCGTTTGCCTCTCCTTTGCCCAGATCTGAGACGATGCCAAGGTTTACCTTGCGCTGAATCTTATCCACATCCACATGCTGGTCGGCGAGGGCTGTCACCGTAAGCAGGAGTTGCATTGTAGTATCGGTCATAGCGGCTCCTTAAAATGGCGCAGTCGGCCATTGAATGTTGAGTGGGAACCCAGCACTTTTCGGCAAGTCGCGCAGGGCCTGTCGGTAGGCCAGCAGTGATTTATACTGGTCGGCGGTCAGGCTGGTGGGGTGGCCCTGCTCGATCTGGTCGCGGTGGCGATCAATGAGCCAATCGGTGCTGGATAGCATCTGGTCACGCATAATGCGCGCGGTTGCCGCTGCATGAGCGAGGTTTGGCTCGGGTGGCTTGAAGTTTTTTCCGTCGTATATCCAGCCCGGACAAACATCGTCTGGAGCTTTTATCAAGTCGGCACCAGCGCCAAAAAATGCAACCGGATCGGTCGGCAACATTTCTATGGCTTTTACTGTACCTGATGCATCGACCTCGTGATGCTGCATCATCTCATCGATGACATCGGTCACGACACTATCTTCTACCCTGGCAAGCATTATGCGCCTCCCCATCTAAATTCGCCAAACCCTTGCCCACCATCGCCGCCCGATGTCGAGGTGCCGCCGTAGCAGCCACCCCCGCCGCCAGAGCCCTTGGTGCCAGAGCCTGAACCTGCAATCGATGGCGCTCCCGGCGTCCCCAATCGGCCACCACCCCCAAATCCACCGACGGATTGCGCGTATAGGTTTCCGAGTCCGACCTTGCCGCTCTGCCCAGAAGAACTGAATATTGGCGATGTATTTGGGATTGTGTTTGATACGAGACCGCCGCCCTGGCCGACCGCGTTTGATGCGTAAACGCCTGTCGTCCCGCCACTCAAAACGAGCTGGCCAGCACTGTTGCCGCCAACAATTGTTAGTGTGGCGTTACCGGCATTTGCACCTGTGCTCGCAACACCGGGTGGGCCGAAGGCAACGGTGATAGATGTTGCTCCCGTCAGGTCGAGATAACCCTCAGCATATCCGCCTTCACCACCGCCCGGTGCTTGCACAATGGTCGATCCATTGATGTTTGCATTAGCTCCCGCACCTCCAGGGGCTATCATGCGAAAGTAACAGCCCGTCACATTCTGCGGGATCGCAACGGCAAACGTACCGACGCCACCGAAAGCAGACACCTGACGACCCATAAAGCACGCTTTCCGCAACATCGAGGTCGTCACCGGCTGACCCGAATTATCATTGAGCGCAGGCGACAGGAATGTCACGGGTACGAAGAACTGCGCCGAGACAGTGGTGTAGCCAGTGCGAAAAAATTGAAGTACCGACGTGGCTGCTGTGTAAGCATCATTCACAGCGCGCAATGTCAAAACGCCCTGGCCAAAAAACCAGTCCCATATCTTGGTGTCTTGCGGCTGCGATGTGTCTTTAAGCGCGGTTCCGATCGGGCCGTTAGACTGAAAATAAGTAGTGCCAGCGGTCAAGGTCGTTACTGTCAGCGGACCCATCGAATCCCCTGACTTGTTTACCGGCGTAAATCCCAGCGCAGCGATCACATCGCCGACCGAGAGGATCACCGCACCGATCCGCCCGTTAACCGATGTGACGACGGAGCCCAGCAGGTTTTGAATGGCGGCTAAGATCCCGTTCGTCACAAACGCGGTATTCGCGCCTCGCAGCGAATTGTCGCCAGGGGGTGGGGTGATGAAGGTCGGCGATTGTCCGGTGACGGTGAGGCCGCTTGCGGCGATGCTGCCCCCGACCGCGAGATTGGTCGCAAGCGCAGACCCCATCACCGACCATGTACCGGTCCCGACACTGTCGAGCAGGAGTTGACCAACGGGCGGGATCGCGATCGATGCCGCGCCATTGATCGTGTCACCGATGGCCGCATTGATCGTGACCAGATTGGCGCTGCTATCCAGACGATAGAGCCTGAGGAGCAGGGGAGACAGGCTGTTATTGATGTTGAGCCCTGTGGTCGGCGGCAAGGTCAGGGTGATCGGACCGGCGGCGGCATTGACCTGAACGACACCCAGATGATCGAGGGTCAGGACCGTCGAGACAGTGATCACCGTGGCATTGCCCGAGAAGAGCCGCCGCAGCGCCCGCAGGCATTGCCCATAGACACCCTTCGCCCGCGCAACCTGACCGGCAATCGTGATTGCGGCCAGTTCCTCTTGCACCATATTCAGCCACGAGGCGCGGATCGGGGTCGCTGGCAGGCTGGTCGCGGGGTTGCCTTCGGTAAAATATCCCTCGCTCCCGGCAGCCTCCGGCACCGGCAGGGTCTGGGACGCCGCCGGATCGTCAATTCGGTTCATGGGATCTCACTTAATAATAGTTGATGATCAGAGTCGCGTGAGCAGGGGCAATCCGGCGCAGCAGACAGGCGAGCGGTTGCGTGCCATAGGTCACGAGCAGATCACCGGCCACCGCCGAACCGGATCGGGCCGGAGACCGCAGGCTTTGCGGCGCGTTGATGCGCAGCGCAAAGGCCCAATCGGGACCGTTGCAGGGTTGACCGGCCCGAGCCTGTCCGGCGCGGGCCTGGGTGAACTGATCGATGGTGATCGGGATCTGGATCGCCGCCGCTGCTGCGATCAGATAGGGGATCGATTGACCGCCAGACGCCGTCAGGCGTCCGATTACTTGTTGCCGACGCTGCGCCACAGTTTGCCCAGGTCCGGCACAAGGATCCGGCAAGCCCAGAGATTGCTCCCATTCCGAGAGCAACTCGTTCGTGGTGCCTGGAAACGCCTCATCGACCAGGGCATTCGCCCGGTTCTGACTGCGCCAGAACGACCCGGCAAGGCCCGTGATCAGGCGGCCCAGCACCGTGTTCGGATCGCGCGGCCAGACGCGGCCCGGCGGCAGCATGGCGCGCAATTGGGCGGCATACTGATCTTGGGTGAAATGTGCGAGATTCATGCCCATGTCACCGTCCCCAAGACGGGTAATTGACCGGTGCCGACACTCAGATCGCTCGTCGGGGACTGGATGACAAAATGGGAAACCCCCGGCACCGCTGCAATCGCCGTCTCGATATGTGACAGATAGAGTATGCCGCCCGGCGTCCCATCATCCAAGATCACCCCGCCGGGAGAGCCCTCGCGCAGGATCACATCGGCGATCGCGGATGAGACGGCGGACTGAACAACGGCCCCGGCCTGGGTCAAGCCCTGGATGGTAAAATTAACCGGTGAAGGGATCGGTGCGCAGACGAAGACGAGGGCCGTCGCCGGTTGGACCGGGAACAAGGCGTTGGCGACAGTCAATTGATCGCCGGTCGCAGGGGCCGCCCGATATTCCAGGGCCGCAACCCCGTTGGACCCTTGGGGAAAGCCGCCCTGACCCGCCTCCGCCCCGTCGAACATGACGTAAACCACCACCGTCCCGGCCCCCGCCCCGCCGGGCTTGCACCAGGCACGGGTCACACCCGGAACCGCCCGCGCCCAGGTCAGATAATCATTCTTGGCCCCGCCCTGGGCCGGGGCGGCAAAGGCAGCGAGCATCCGGTCGCGCAGATCGTCATCGCGTTCCGCATCGGACCCGCCCGTGATGAGCACCGCCACCCCCTGGGCCATGATGCCCGAGACGGCATTGCCGAGGATCATCGGCACACCCGCCGGGGTATTGCCGCTGGCACCGGGATTGAGCGCCTGCACCGAGACGTTAAGGGTGCTATTCGCGCCGACCGTCGCATCGGCAAGCGTGCGGTACAGCGTGCCGTCGCTGCGGGCGACCGCTGATCCGGCAGGCAGGATTGCCCCCGATGTCCCGGAAAAACTGACCGTGCCCGATGCGATCGCAGCGGGGATGCGGGTGACACGTTTGAAGGCGGCCCAGGCTTCGAGGGTTTGATCCGAACAGGTAAAGGGCACGGACTCTTTAGAGATCCTGTCGAGATAGCCGTAATGGAGATTGGAAAATTCCGCCAAGATAAGGCCCAGAACGCTCGTATTGGCGACCGGCAGCAGCGTATCACCCAGTCCGGCGGCAATATCCTGGTTCGCCAGATTGATCAGTTGGGTGCGGGGTGGACGGGTAAACGGCATGCCTATTCATCCTTCCAGGCGTAATCGTAACGCAGATTGGTCGCGCGACCGTCCCGACGGAACAGGATCACCTGAATGTCGATCCGCCCCCGCGCGGTGAAGGCACAGACAACATCGATCCGAGCGCAGATCTGATCCTCGATCATCCAGGCCAGGGCCTCGGTGCAGTAATCCCGCGCCTTGTTCAGGACTTCCTTGATCTGCTTCTCACGGGCCAGCAGCCACAGGCGTGAACCCAAGGGACGCCGCAGATAGGCATCGCCCCACCAACCCCGCCGGTCGATCAGGCCGCCCTGGCCCGCGTCTGGAATGGGATCGTCAGCAGTTGCGACCCGATCGGAGAAGAGCGACAGCAGAACCGCCGTTTCGATATCATGGCTGGCACCCGCACCAACCGGCGCAAAGTCGCCGATGCCGAGATCGGTCTGCCAGATCGTGCGAATGTCGGACATGGCGGGGGCACCCTTATTCCTGTTGGTCGGGCGGGTCGGTCTTCGCCGAGCCGCGCTGCACGCCCGTGTGGCCGTGGGCGTCATAGATGCGGCGCATCTGGTCCATGCTCTTGCCGGTGCCATCGTCGCAATGGTCGATGATGTCACCCGTCACTTCGAGCCTGCTCTCGATCCGCACCTTGGGGGTATTGGTGATCGTGATTGGTAGCCCGCCCCCATTGACCACGATGCCGGTGCGGGTGAGATAAATCTTCTGGCCCAGATCATCATGGACCATGACCTCGCCGTCTTTGAGATCGCGCGGTCGATAGCGTTCGTCCGAGGTCGCAATCACGCAGCCATTGGCCCGATCACCGCCGATAAAGACCATGATGCAGGCGGCACCCGGCAGCGGCTTTGAGGCAAAGCCATAATCCGCCTCGCGGATCGTATTATCCCGGATCTCGTCGGCCCCAAGCTGGACCTGCATTTTCTGCACCGGGCCGCTATCATCGACAGCCCCGATCCTGCCCCGCCCGACCATCAGCAAGGCCCGGCGATAGAGCCGTTCGATCGGCCCGCGCATATCGTCCATCATCGATCCTTTTATTTTACCCGCGCGGATATTGGACCGGCGGCGGCTCGAAGCCGGGGCGCGGCTTCGGGTTGCCGTCATCGGGCAGCAGCGACGGTGCCCCGCCAAAGCCGCCCGGCAGTTCGCGCAGGCCGTCCTGGATCATGCCGGGTTCGACCGAGAAGGCTTCCGGCGGCATTAGGGTCAGGGTGGCCGTGGTGCCCTGCTCGCCGCGCTCGAAGCTCACCTGACCGATGATCCACTCCACACCCTTGAGGCGCAGGGACGGCAGATCGAGGCGGGCGAGGCTGTTCGGCGTCCAGAGCTTGCCAGCGGAATCCCGCCAGGAATCCGTGACTAATTGCACCTGCTTCGATCTTCCGGCGCGCCGGTTGCATTCCCATTGCCCGCGCAAGGCGGCGATGCCGGTGCCGGACGTGCCGGATTCCGCGATGATGATCTTGCGGCGATGACGCGGCACGCCCGGATCGTGGATCGTGCTGATCAGATTGCCGCTCGCCCCGGCATCGGCATGCTGATCGAACGACTGGACCAGGACCAAGTATTCACTGAAGCGTTGGTCCATCGTGAAACTGGCGCTCGCCTGTTGGACATTGACGCCCTCGGCAAAGCCGCTCGCCGCCCGGCCCCTGCCGACGCGGCTCAAGATGAGATTGCCGTCCGGCGCGTCATAGACCAACAAAGCATGGAACCGGGCAAACCGCTCGATCAGGTCGTAGGCGGTCTCGCCGAGATTGATATGGGTAAACGGTAAAGGTTGGCCGGTTTCTTTGGCATCGCCGCTGACCTGAATGCCATAGGGGGCCGCCAGTTTTTTTGCGATATCGAGGACCGTTGAAGCCGAGATCTGCATCCCAGGCCATTCGGCGGCGCAATCGACCAGATCCTGACATTTGCCCCGGCCCTTGACGGAGATGGTGTGGCTGTCTGGGCCGATACTGACCTCATAACGGTCGATATAGCCGGTGATCACGAGATCAGAGCCGAGCATCACGCGGCAGGGATCGCCCTCTTTGATCGCATCGCCGACCGCCGCCATCGTAGACGGCGAGACCAAGCCCCTGAGATCGGTCATCTGGATCTCGAAGTCGGACGGCAACCGCTCAATACCACGGGTCACGCGCACGGAGGTCCACCCGCTCACCATTGCATCGCCGATGATGAGCGTCAGTTCGTCGAAGGCCATGGGGGTATTGCTCCTCTCGAATTATTTTCCCAAAATGGGAAATATACTCTTCCCAATTTGGGAAGATTGTGCCATTCTCAGGTCATGAACATCATCGCCCGCCACACACTGGAAGCGTTTTGGAGCCGCCATCGGGAAACCGAAGGGCCGCTCAAGGCTTGGTTTCAAATCGCACGACGCGCCGAGTGGCAATCGATGGATGACATCGTTTCGACCTTCTCGAAGGCGAGCCCGATCAATGCCGAGCGGTGCGTGTTCGATATTTGCGGCGGGAACTATCGCCTGATCGTCGCGTTCAAGTTCCGCTCGTCGGTCGCCTTCATCAAGTTCGTCGGAACCCACAAGGATTATGACCGGATCAATGCCGCGACCGTTGACCAGTATTGAGGAGCACGCCATGACCATCAAACCCATCCGAACCGATGCCGACCATGCCGCAGCTTTGGCCCGTATCGACACCCTCTGGGACGCCGAACCCGGCACACCGGAGGCTGACGAACTCGAAGTCTTGGGGTTGCTCGTCGCCCATTATGAGGAGGCAAAATTCCCGATTGATGCGCCGGAACCGATCGAGACGCTTAAATTCTTCATGGACCAGAACGGCTACACCCAAAAGGATCTGGCCCAGTTGATCGGCGGCAATCGCGCCTCGGAGATCTTGCACCGACGCCGGGCGTTAAATGTCGATATGGTCTGGAAAATCACTCAGGCATGGCGCATTCCCGCCGATCTCCTGGTGCGGCCCTATCGTCTGACGGCAGCCTGATATCCCATCACCGGCCCAATGCCTTAAATTCAAAAGGCATAAATGCCGGATGGAGTGGTGTCGCTGCGGCGATCAGTTGGTCGGTCCGACCGGCATCCTGATAAAGCCGCTGGGCCAGCACCGATGCCGGCAGGCTTGCCTGCACTGCAACGTTGGTCAGCGGGGCGAGACTGGCCCCTCGATCGGTCAGATCCCGGATCACGGCGGCGCGGAGTTCCTTCAACGCCAGAAACGGCCCATCCTCGCCCTGATCGCCTGCGATAGCGATTTCAGCATCGATCGCCCCGGCCACCCGATCCCGGACCGAAACCGCGTCATCGTGGCTCGTCGGTTGATACTGTGCCGCGATCCGGGCCAGTACCGTGAGGGCGGCCCGGCGGCAAAGATCGCCCGTCGCTTGCTCCGCCGTTTTAATCGCGATCCCGGTCGGCGATGGCGCGGTATAATGCACGATCCTGAAACTGGCCGGACCCAGCAACAGCCGGATCTGATCGGCCGAGGCGGGCGCATCTGCGAAGGGGGCGGCGGCAATCGCCTGGATCGCCGTTCCGAAGTTTGCTGCAAGGCTGGGCGCGGCGGCCGAGGTCGAGCCAATGGATGCAGGCACACTGATCCTTGCGCCGACCGCCCCGGCAATCGCCGGAACCAGCGCGCCCATAGAACCCGATCTCGCCGCTACCATCCGTGGACTGGGCAAGGGTGTCGCCTGCATGGCACCGATCGCCTGGGCCACCCGCAGCCGTGCCGCCGATGCCTGATCTGCCACGGTTTGCCGTTGCTGGGGACCGCCGTTGAAGAGATCACCGATTTGATCGGGTAACGAGCCCAGATAGTGAATGAGGTTCGTCGCATCATTGATCAGCAATTGCACATTGCTGGCCCAGAGGCTCGCCGCATTATAGGTCGCTGTGACGCTGGCCGCACCGGAGGAGAGCGAGCCCAGCATCCGATCCCCCCAGGACTGCGGGGCGACCGCATCCAACCGATCCGCCGCACGATTGACCGCCTCCTGGGTCGCTTGACTGATGCCCGGATAGAGCGGTCCGGTTGATTCGATGAATGAGAACTGGATTTCCGCGACCCGGCCATTATCCCACCGCCAGCCGATGGTGATCGGCTTCAGCAGGGTCAGGGTCAGGCGGCCCAGGATCGGGTGAATCAATTCCCCCGGCCCTGGCTGTTCGCAGGCGGCGCGCAAGGCCGCCGCCTGATCAATCACGTCATCGCCGATGAGATAGCCGGTGAGCGTAAATTCCGGGGCGGAACGACCGATATCCTCGGCAAATGCACCGTTCCTGAACGGGTATTTATGGACTGCGACTTCCCGCCCGAACTTATCCTCGACTGAGAGCACCACGAACGGCACGCCGCGCCAGGACGCCGGGCGGTATTGATCGCGATACGAGGGTGCCGGGTCTTTGGGTGTGGTGAGGCCCAGATGGCGACCGATCGTCGGCAGAGGGCCTAAGAGACTCATGGTCGCATCCAATCAATAAGCATTAGGGGCCAAACAAAGACATTGCCTGACCGATTTTAAGCGACGGCAGGATATTGCCGGTCGAGGTGATGCGCGGAGGCTCCAAAAGATCGCCGCGCTGATTGACCGTTAATTCAATCTGGATCATCGAAGGGGCCTCAGCCTTGCTGCGTTGCTCGGCAGTCCTATCAGATCCCTCAACCCGCGAGGTCGACGCGCCGAAAATCGACAGGGCGTCACCACGGGCATTGAAGCCGCGCCCGAGCGGTGCCCCCATGGCCGACGGGCTTTTGATCTCGACGGTCGGGGCCTCGATTTTCGGGGCCATGAGTTTGAGATCCGGCACCCTGATTTCCGAGGCTTTTTCACCCATCAGGCCCATGTTTGGCACCGACCGGGTGGCAAACTCGGTCACATTCTGCGGCATCGCAATCGGCTTCACCGGATTGCTCGGGATCGTCGGCACCAGATTGAGGGGCGGGGTGGCGCTTTTCTTTTGGTCGCCCTGATCAATGGCGGCGGGTCGGCTCTGATCAGAAAGGACAGTCACCGCCGGTGGAAGCGCCACCGATTCAGCCGGTTTCGGCACCTCGGGCACCAGATCCGTCGGACGCCCCAAGGATCGAAGTCCGCCTTTTGTATCGGGTGGCTGCACTGGCGGTGCCGAGGGATCGCCCTTCGCCTCTTCTTTTTTGGCGATTGTCGTCATCGTCTGGCTTAAGGACGCTTTGAATTCCGCCTTGCCCTTGCCGCCGTCACCACCGAGCCATGTCGGCAGCCACGCGCGCATCTCGTGAAAGATCGCCTTGACGCTATTGACGATCCCGGACGCCCCATCGCTCACCAACTTGGCGAGGCCGACAACCATGGACTTGGCACCGTCCAAGATCTGATCAAAATTGCCGGTGAAGATTCCAACGATTATATCCCAGAGCCCGCCGAAGATCTGGCCGATATCGGCCCCAATCTTCCAGAAGAACTGGGTGATCGGGGTCCAATATTCGATGATCATATAGACGGCACCCGCAATCGCGAGCACGCTGCCAATGAACGCCGCGACCGGCAGGCACGCGAGCAAGGCACCGCCGAGCCACGTAAAGGCGGTGCCGATCCCGCCGATAATCACCCCGACGAACGATCCAAAGAGCCCGAAGCAACTGGTCAGGGTGGCGAGCAGCGGCCCGACCCCCGGAATGAAGGCGGCCATGCGCAGCATCCAGCCGAACCCACCGCCGAGCGATTGCACCATCCCGGCACCCAGCAGCAAGACGCCGCGCAACGCCATCCCGGCAGCCGCCCCGCCAAATGCGATGGCAACCCAGGTGAGCCGCGCAAAGGACGCAATCAGCGGCAGATTGGCAAGCGCAATCACCAGGATCGCCGCATTGCGCCAACCGCCGAGGAAACCAACCGTATCCCTGATCCCGGTGCCAAAATCCCGCACACCCGCGATCACGTCGGACCACGAGATTTGTTCGATAGTTTGCGCCAGATCCCGCACCATCGCCGTCAGATCCGCCGTGATCAGATCGCGGTTGGCCGCGAGCCAGTCGCGTAAATGGGCGATGAGCGGCATCAGGACGGGAGCCACCGCACCGCCGATCGATTGCCAGAGACCTTCCGCCGAAAGGCGCAAGCCCGCGATGGTTTGGCGCAACTGATCCGCCGCCCCGATCTCACCGCCCGATAAAATCCCTTTGAGGCGCATCGCCTCCCCGGCAAAACCGGCAATCCCCGCCGAACCCTTTTTCAAAAGCGGCAAGGCCGAGGCGATCCCGAAGAAACTCGCCGCCGCCTGTTGTTCCGGGCCTTTCAACCGGCTGATCCGGTCGGCCAGGGCCATAAAGGCCCCTTCGACATTGAGCGTCTTGGTCTTGGCATCGACGAGCGAGATGCCAAGACCCGCAAACTTCGCTGCCAGCACGTCGTTCCGTCCGAAACGCGCATCCTCCATCGCCTGTGACAGGCCCTGAACGGCCCCCGTCAGATCTTCCGACGAGATCCCGGCGAGGGAGGCGGCACCGCGCAGTTTTTGCAGATCCGCCGCCGAGACGCCGATCAGAGATGATGTGCGCCCGATCTCCGTGCCAAAATTGGCCCAATCATTGGTCAGTTTGGCGAGCCCGGCGACACTCACAATCCCGGCAATCGCCGCCAGAGGCTCGACGAAACGCGCAACCCGGTTGCCGGTCTCGCCCGCCGCCTTCGCCAGATCCTCGAACCGCTTGGTCAGAGACGTGAGTCCGGTTTCGCGGGCGAGATCGCCGAATGATTTTTGCAAGGCCCGAACCGGGGCCGTGATGGCCCGGATCTGACCGTTGATCGCCTTCATGGTCGCCGTCACACCATCGACCGCTGCAATGCGGATCTTGAAGGTATTGGCGGCGCTCATGAAGATTACTTTCTCTTACCGTGATTTTTGCTGTTCAGATATGCGGTTCGCCTGATTGAACCACCAGATCAATTCCGTCCCGGTGAGGGCCCAGCCATCTTTCGGGCCCCAGCCTGGGAAAAATGCGGTCAAATCAGCGATCAACTCGCGCCAGTTTCGGGGCCAGCTTTCATAAAACCCATCAGATATTGCGACGCCTCGTTCAACTCGCTGATGCGCATCCCCCGCACAACACCCTGCGGCACACCTCCAACAAGGGCGATGAGTTTAATGATCTGGGCCATATCGCCCTTTTCCTTGGTCATGCTCTCGACCTCGGAACAGGTCGGCTCACGAAGCTCGATTGCGTCATAGTCTTTGCCGTTCACGCTGATCGGCGTGCGGAAGGTCAGGGTCAGGGTTTCCGGCTGCATGCTCGTTTGTGTGTCGCTCATAATTGGCATCCTCTTTTTGATGGTAATGTTAAGGTCCGGGCGGACGCAGGTGGGGAAACCAGGGCTTATTCTTCAAAGACCGAGCGGGATTCCCACTTGACCTCGAACTTGCCCTCGCCGGAATCGACTTCCTGGGCATCGACCGTCCAGGCATTGCGCGCCGTCACCCGCTTGCCATTCGCAAGCTGGATCTGGACGGTCACATTGGTCTGCGCCTCAAAATCCGCGACGGTGAGGCCACCGCTATCGCGCAGGGTCGCGGAGATATATCCCGCCACAGGCACTTCTTTATACCCATGGACCCGGTCCATGCCGGTCATGGTCTCGCGCTTGACCTTATTGACGCTCCATTTCGGGGCCTCGACCAGATCGAAGACCTGACCATCGACCCGGAGGAAGGAAATACCGGCAATTCTTGATGTGGTATCAGCCATCGCGGCACCCCCTTATTGCAGGCGGAATTGCGCGAGGAGCGCAAAGATCCGCAATTGATTGATCAGGATGGCCGGATAGAGCACATCGACCCGGTTCGGGTTGGTCTGGCTCTTCTCGACCACCAGATCGCGCTTGAACACCTCGCCTTGTTGGACGAGGCCCGCATCTTCAAGTTCGAGATAGGCAGAAATCACGTCCGACCTGATGATGCCCGGCGTCACAACCCCGGAGCCGGGCGGCAGGTTGATGCCGTCGGCGGCAAGCTTCACCCGCCCATATTTGCTGGTGACCCGGCCCGCCAGGAACCGCAGGACATAGGCCAAGGTGAACAGGGTTTCGACTTCGAGATAAGAATCATCCGGTTGCCCGAACCCGTTCTTCTGGTAGGTCGTGATCGCATTCTCGATCGCCACGGTGCCGTCATCGCCTGTCGTGAAGGTCGAGATCCCGCTATAGAGCAGGACATTGCGGTCGGTAATCGCAAACCGGCTCGTGAAGGGCGGGGCCAGCACCCCGACGAGAGGCAGGGTTTGCAGCGGCAAGGCCGGATCGGCCCGCAGGCTGACCGCCGCCGCCCCAGCAAAAGCAGCAGCCCAGCGCCATGCCGGTGTCGGGCTGTCGTAAAATCCCAGGATCGAATGATGCTGATCGTTGCGTGCGGCCCCAAGGGTGGTAAGGCCCCCCACAGTGCCGCGTGCCGCGCTGAACCCATGACCGTAGACCTGCCGCGCCCATGACCAGCGGCCAGCAATGTCGTCGAGCAGGCCCTTGACCGCATCGAGCGAGGCCGGATCGGTAAAGGGATTGACGATAAAATCAAACGGCTGGTCGAGGAGGTTGGCAAAGGCCGGTGGCAGGACCGGCACGCCCGTACCCCCGGCCATCGGCGCAAGCGCGAGGGTGAGGCCGGGCGGCAAGACCTCGCCGGAAGCCGCACCGCGATAATTAAGCCTTAAATCGATCTCGTTGCCGAGCGCACCTACGTGCCTGGCAGTGAGCGTCACGACATTGGTCGCCGCCTGTTGATTGGCCGCTGGTGGCGCAATCGCGGCTGTCACCGGCAGATCGGTGATGGCATTGATCGTGGCGATGAGCGCCGCCGCAATCGCCGACTGGGTCATGCCCGAGACCACCGGCTGCTGCACCGGATGACCGCCGATATAGAGACTGATCTGCCCGTTGCCGGTCGGCTGACTGGTCACGGTTACGGTGCCGACCGCCGCATTGCCGGTCGGATCGGCCAGCGGCAACAGGTAGAGCGGCCCGAACCCATCATTCTTGCGATAGGTGGCGACCATCAAGGCCGCCTGACTGCCCGACCCCGCCAGCAGCTTTGCATCTTCCTTGCCCCGGCAGAGGACCGGAACACCGGGCGTCGCCGTTCCTGTGGGCAGCATCTGGCCCAGGATCAGGGTTGCTTGCAGGTTTTGCCCGCTATTGCCCCGGCTATTATCCAATTCAGCATAAAACAGCGGGACGCGGAGTTGGGAGGGGATATTTTTAAACGGGATCGTCATGGCGCACCTGCCGGTTGCGGACTAGAAGGGGTCGCAGCACCGGAAGCGGGCACAACACCCGGCTTCGCCTCGGCCGCCGCCGGAATTTGCAGTGTCGGGGGCGCAGGTGATGCTTTGGTTTGTTGCGCCGGTTCCGGCGTGGCATCTTCCGCTTTGACCGGAATAACATCACCATCGCGCAAGCGGCGGTGCCAATAGTCGCTGTCGGGCACGTCCCGGCCATCCGGCGGCAAATAATCGTGCAGATCCGGGTCTCGGATCATCAGACCCGGCGACGGTTTGATTTTCATGGGATGATCCTTATTGCTGCTTGATCAGAATTGAGGCCAGATCCTTACCGTCGCGCCGGACACGCACCGCAATCTCGTCCAGACGGGCGGTGATGATCGGCGGGAATTCCTCATAATATTCAAAGCCGATCCGCATCATGGCCTGACCCTCATGATCGGTCGCTTCTGCCGACAAGCCGATCTGGGTTTCGACCCGGATGATCTTTTGCAGACCCGCCTGCTGACGCAGGTCGAGGTGCAGTTGGGCGTTGCTCAGGATGGCACCGTGGATCTGCTCCAGGAGGCTGGAGATCTGCGCTTTGACCGCAGCGGCACTCGCCCCCCTGGTGTGGATCTGGATCTCCATCAGGCCGACCGAAGTAAACTTCGGATAGCCCAGACCAGGGCCGGTCGCTTGTTTGCTTTCATGCAGCCAATCGACGAGGATGGCGGGCAGATTCTTCGCCGTCAGCGGCCAATCATAGGGGCCATAGACCCGATCCGAGGCCAAGGTGTTGGCCTGCTTAATGGCTTGGATCACCAGATCCCGGATGCGATCAATCGGCAGGCTCATAATGCATCGGCCCCATTAAGCATGAGCTTTGCAGCACCGTGCCCGTCCAGTTCCACTTCCCGGACGATATAGGCTTCGCTACCGATCGTGAGCTGATCACCCTGGCCTGGCGGCACGGGAAATGCCGCAAGCCGCACGCCAAGCACCGGCATGATGGTCGTGATCGGCTGATCGCCGACCATCATGACCCGCGTGAAAGCGCGATCGAAGATGCCCGTGATGTCGGCCTTATGGATCCTATCCGACGAGGTCCAACAGATCGGATCCACCTCACCGAAGGCCGCGTGGCATTCGATCAGAAGCGGGTCGAAGTCCATCGATCAGAGCCCCCTGGTATTCGCCTTGATGAGGCCCGAGGCTTGACCATAGGTCGGTCCACTACCGACTTCGATGATGGACTTGGCCGGATCGATGAGGAACCCCAGGTCGCGCAAGCGTTGGGCCTCCTCAGGCAGTAAAAAGATCTGGGATCCCGGCAAGTATTTATCGCCGTTCTCATGAACGACCGATCGACGAGGTGCGACTGTAGCCTTGACCAACTCGCCCTCATTTTCTTGCGCTTCTTCCTGCACATTCGCAGGTTTTTTCGACATGTCGCCGTCGGCTTCTTGCCCGCTGTTTTTGATGATAGCCATTAGTTGACAACTCCCTGGCAAACTGTTGCCGCGAGGCAAGCATTGACACGCGACGGAATCACGATCGGTGCCGACTGCATCAGGATGAGGCGCTGGGCTGGGTCTTTTTCGACCCAGGTCTTGGGCGCGAAGGGCAGGGACTCATAATTGAATTCAGGGTCCATGATCTGACCGAAGGCGCGGGTACCCATCATGTCCGGCCCGCAGAAAATCACGGTGCCGTCCGCGATCATCGGCGTTTCGATGTTGGTCACTTCATCCACGAACCATTCATTATAGACCCAGAGGTCATATTGACCCCAACGGCCCTTGTAAACGGCACCATGATCGATGGTCGGCCCCGGATTGATCGCGCCGATCTCGCCGAACTTGGGATAGTAAATCGCGCCCTTTACCCCCTGGGCCTTAATGAATTTATTCCAGGGCGTGGTGGTGAAAACGATGTCTGTGCATTTAGCACCGGACTTCTTGAGGATTGTATGCTGTGCCGTCTCGATAAAATCGGTCGGCACAGGATCGCTACCATCCGAGGTCAAGTTGCCGGGCACACCCCATTGCTGATTGCCGGTGAGCGCCACCGTGAGCGATGGATCTCGGCCAAAATCCACCAGGACCGGCGGGAAACCCTCGCCCTGGATGAGCACGGTCCCGGTCGTCAACGCCGAGGCCGCCATCCACTCCAATCGGCGGGTCAGCATTTCCATCTGATCGTTGATTTCCCACTCAAGGTTCGCCATTTCGCGCTCGGCACCGGTCATGCTGCCGCCAATGCGCTCACCGATCGCGCGCCGGACCGGCCTGCGCAGATCGGGGGCACGCTTATCTTTGATATAGGCGGGCTTGAAGGTGTTGGTTTGATAGCGCCGCTGCTCGACGAGCTTTCCTTCGACGAGCGGCGAAACGAATGGGCTCATCCGGCGTTTGCCGACATCGACATCGATCGAGACTTCTTCGCTGTCGGAGCGCGTTTCGTTGGGGAAAAACTTGTCAAGCAACCATGAACTCGGTGTTTTCAGGTTTCGAACCACCTGAATCAGGGTGTTGGTATCGTAGACAAGGCTGCCATTCGGGGCCATTGCGGGATCTCCATAAAAAAACCCGGAAAAAGCCGGGCACATCGTCGCCTTGAGAGTGATTGGCCGGTTTTCAGGTCGGGTCGGCCGCCGAAAGCGCGTTTTTGACGAAGATTCCACGCCCGCGCAGCGCTGATTTAACCCCCGAGAGCGTCATGCCCGGACCCAGGATCAAGGCATTGCCGTTGAACTCACCGGCAACATAGATCCCGCCCGGCAAATCGCCGTTGCTGACATCCATATCATCGGCCAGGATCGCTGCCGGGATCTGACTGCCGTCAGTCGCGGCCGCGTTCGAGATCTGGAATGCATTGGAACCAGGCGGAACCGCGATTGTGAAGCTATCCCCGACCGCGAAGGCTGTCGCCCCGGCGTTAAGGGTAAAACCGATCTGCGCATCAATGTAGGGCGTGCCCACGGTCACGGGCGGCAGCGCATCACCCGAAGGCTCGGTCACACTGAAGCTGGTCGGGCTTGTCGCCTTTAGAATGTAGATGCCGATCGCGGTCATCGGCCCGCGCACGAGCGCGGTGAGGGTGCCATTGCCCGCATTCCCAGGCCCGGCTTGAGCGCTGAGCGTGCCTTGCGTGATCTGACCCAGTACCGTGCCGCGCTGATATGCCTGACCGCCGGTAATCACCACAGTGTCAGTGACGAGATTCTTGTAACCGGCGATCAATTGATCGGGCAGGTATGTGGCCGAGCGGCTGAACGGTTGCTGGGGCAAATCGCCGAATGGTGTGGTGTTCAAGGTCATCATGAATGTCCTTTAAAAATAGCGTCCCCTATGGGTGTGCCGGTTTCGGTCGTGACGCGAAGTCAGATCTCGCCCCTGCGCATCTTGCCGGCCATCACGATTTTATCGGCGAGAGTATTCGTGGCAGCCTCTTCCGGCGCATTGATCCCGACCCGCAGAGATCCAGACTGGGCCATACGCCGATCAAGGCCAGAATGGCCCGCTGCTGCGGCATTTAAAAACTTGATCGCTTCATCGGCGCTCATGCTCGAACCGAATGCTGCTTGCGCCGCGAGGTCCGGGCGATCGCCCGCCGCCTTGCAGCTAAAAATCCTGGCACACCGTTCCCGTTCGAGACGGCGACCGCGTGCGACGGCGGCCTTTTCCTTGTCCTCATCAGACTCTTCCGCCTGTTCGTCGGTGGTTTCATCATCGGCTTTTTTGGCCTTCTTGCCCTTTTTGCCTTTGTCAGACGGGTCGCCCTCTTCTTCGGTGCCGTCACCGTCATCCTCAGACCCGTTTTTGTCCTGATCATCCTGGGGTTCTTCGGCGCGCTTCGCCTTCTTGCCCTTCTTGCCTTTGTCGGACGGGTCTTCTTCAGTGCCGTCGCCACCACCCTCTTCCATCTGGTCGTCTTTCTTCTCTTCGGCCTTGGATGCCTCGGCGAGAATGGACGCCGCAGCCGCCGTGCGGCGTCCCAGCAAATGGGCAAACTTGTTCACGATGGTCGTCATCTCAAACCTCTTTCCAAAAGGGGAATTAATCTTGGGGAATTAGTCTTAATGTTGGACGATCTTACTCAGCAGCGCCAAGAACGCGGCGTCAGGGGCCATCACCGCATCGGCCAGCCCGACCTCGACGCCGAGAGAGCCCAAGAAAGTCCCGGCCTCCATCGCCTTGATCTTGGTCGCCACAATGGCGCGGTTGCGCGCCACGGTCTCGCAGAAGAGATCGCCCATCAGATCTATATCCGCCTGGAACCGGGCGAGGGCCGCAGAAGAAAGCGGTTGTTCCGCCGCCCCATCGACCTTGCGCGCACCGTAATGAATAAACGTGGGGGTGATTCCGGCCTTATCGAGGGCGCGGGACCAATCGACATGCAGACACACCACGCCGATCGAGCCGGTGCCCCCGGTGCGCGGCACCGTGATACAATCGGCGGCACTGGCGATCGCATAGGCCGCCGAATAAGCCACCTCATCCAGGATGGCCCAGATCGGTTTTTCGCCGCGTGCCCGATAGATCAAATCGACCAGATCGAAACACCCGGCCACCTCGCCGCCCGGACTGTCGATATTGAGGGCGATGGCATCGACCACCGGATCTTCGAGGGCGGCCAGGAACGCCTGACGGATGCCGTTATAGCCGGTCATGCCGGACCAGGGCCGCAGGCTGCTCGTTTTCTGAACCAGGGTGCCCTCGATCGGGATCACCGCCACACCTTGGATCAGGTCATAACCTTGGTCGTGCTGTCCGCTACTTCCCTCATCGTCATAGTCCCAACCGATCCCTGCCTTGGTACCACCCGCTTGACGACGATCCGGCCAGATCATGGTCGCAAGCCCGAGCCGTTCGGCTAGTGCACCGACAATGATCTCGGCCTTTTCGGGATGGATCGCGACCGGGCGGTTAAAGATGCGCTGGGCCAGATGGCCGAATCTCTGGCTCATCGCTTGCCATCTCCTGTGCGTGAATCCTGTTGTCCTGAATCCTGGTCTTGGTCGGTCTTCTCTTGATCCTCGTCGAGGCTCTGCGCCCATTCCGGCAGGGGCACGCCAGCCTCCCGATAGGCGCGCACTTCGATCTGACGCTGCGCCAGATCGTCTTCCCAATCGCGCCCCTGTTCAGCGGCTTCCGATTCGAGGGTTGAAAGCCCGGACTGCATGCCGAGGATCGAGCCTTGCCGTTCTTTGACCGGATCGACCCAACCCCGACCCGGACCCATCCAGCGTGCCCGCGCATAGGCGGTGCGGCATTCCATAAAGCTGGGCGCACCGATCGGAAGCGGCAGGTCATCGCGTTCCATCGCCTCTTCCAAAAAACAGGCATAGATTGGGCTCGCAAAGCTGATCCCAAAATTAACCCGCCGTCGCGACATCGTCTTCCAGACTTCGAGCATGGATTGGCGCGCGGAAGAATAGTTGGTCTTGCTGTAATCGCGGCTCAATTGCTCGTAGGAAAGCCCCATCCCCGCCGCCGCATTGCGCAGTACGGCGCTTTCAAACACATCAAAATTGCTGGTCGGGCGAGCCGCATTCACCGTCGATAGTTTTTCACCGGGAAAAAAATGCGGGATGCGCACGCCGCCAAGCGTCATTTTTCGCTCCTCATGGAACGCCGCCCGCTGCTCTTGATAGTGTGCGACCGCAGCGCCGCCGTCGCTCATCGCCTCTTCGACCATGGCCGGGTCGTAAGGGCTTTCGACGTAGGCTGAGAAAATCGCGTTGACGATCGCGGCATCAAGCTCAACCTCATCGTATTTGACCAGCATCTTCAGGCGCTGAAGAATTGAGGTGAGGGCACCGGCACCACCGCGATGCTGACCGGCGCGTTCCAGGTCGTAATAATGGATCACCACCGGGCGGCCCCAGTCGGTCTCGCGCGGTACCCGGTCCCAGATATAGCTTTGTGCGGCGGTAAAATAATCGCCCTGGTGTGCGCGCCGGATGTGGTAATGGCTCGCAGCCCCGTAATCATCGATCTCTACACCGCCCCGGATCTTTTGGAGATCGATAGTGTTGTTCGGGTTGCTCAGTCGGTCTGGGTCGATCAGGTGCACACTGGTTGCATAATGTGCACGGCCAGGACCGACCCGCTCTGGGATATACTCCATGACGGCGAGCGCGTCGCCATCGACCAAGTAATGCCGAAACGCCAGATACATCATCTGGCTGATGGTTTGATTGCGGGTCACATCGCAGTATTTGGCCGGGTCGTCGGCCCAGTTCCGATAGCGCGCCTCTACGGCCTTGCCGAACTCGTCGGCCCAGACCGCATCGAAGGCACTGATGCCCGACCATGCCTTGAGCGAACGATGGTCCGGCTTTGCGACGGGCCGGAACGAGGCCCCGATGGCATTGTCCAGGATCGCGGTGACGCCACCCGACGCCCAGCCATCATTGCGCACCATATCCCTGACACGGGACACGATCCGGTCGCGGTAGAGGTTGAGATCACCGTCAGGCGATCCGAGATAGGGCCGCCACGCCTGCATGTGCGGGCTTTGGTTATCGCCCGCGTCATAGGGCGAGATCCCGCCACCGGCAAGGCCGTGCGGCTTTGGCCGCTGAATCGGGCAACCATCAGGCCCCAGGATTGTGACGGCATTCATCGATAAATAAGCCCGATCGCCCGACGCCCGCGACCAATCCCCAACTGAGCCTTCAGCTCAGCGATACGGGCATGGAGCGCCGCGATATTGGCAGCGGTATAGGTCACGGACCGATTGCCGTCGCCCTGGGCATAGGTCACGGTGGTGGACCGCCTACCTGTCGTTAATTGCTGTAAAGCCGTCTGGCATTCGCCGAGCCAGAGCACGAGCGTTTCGCGCGGCACGCCTGCAAGATCGCTGGTCGACGGATTGAACATGACAGGCTCTTTCAGGCGAGGCGACGTCTTGTCGGAGACTTGCTGGCATTGGTCGATCCAGCCGATTGCGGGCTGATGATCTGGACCGCAGGTTCGGCCACAGACGGAACTGATGCAGCCGGTGGCCGGGACACTGGTTTTTGCGAGGGCGGCACTACCTCGTCCGCCCGTTGGTTCAGCTTCAATCCCATGTGCAGGAGCCCGCACAGCGCGGCATAAGCGTAGACCCGGCAATCGAGCGCCTCATTGGCCCGGCCCGGCGGCGTTTCCCACACCCGATAGCGCCGCCCACCGGCGGATTTAACCACCGAGCGTTCCGATGTCAGTTGGGCATAGTAATTAACGTCCCGATCCACCGGAAAATGCATGAAGCCGGTGCCGGGTTCAGCAATGTGCAAGCGGGAGCGAATCACGTCCTTGGCCGCATTCACACCGATGATGATCGGCTTGAATGTCGACTTTGTCCGGGCGCGCGGGCGCTTCGTCGGCCACACCGGGGAACGGGCACCGCCTCGGGCGGATTCGCCCTTGATGGCCCAGACACGGCGACCAAGCCGGGCTTTCGCAAACTCATAGACTTTTTGCGTATGATGCCCGCCGGAATCGATGCAGGCCGCCTGGATTTCGAAGCCGCGCCCATCGCCGCGCAGCCAGATCCGGCGCAGATAGGCATCAAGCTCGGCCCAAACGGTTTCCTGTTCTGGATCGCCCTCGATCACGTGATAATCAAGCGACCAGGATTCCTCGTTCCGGCCCCAGCCGACCAATTCCAACTCAAGCCGATAATCTTGCGTGTCGATACCGACGGTCAGCACCGCGACACCGTCGGGCACTTCCGAGGCCCAAACCTCGGCCCGTGCGGCCAACGCCGCGTCGTTCAGGGCCTTGTCACCGCGATCCTCATAAGGCTCGCCCAAGACCAAATTGACGAAGGTCTGACGCAGCAGCGGTTCATCCTTAACCCGCAGCCATTCGGCGACCAAGTTCGGCCAAGAGGCGTTGGGGAACAGGCTGTAGCCCGCCCAGATGTGAAACCCGGCATGGCCCTTGAACGGGGCCGAAGCACGCCATTCACCCGCCGCCACCATGGCTGGCTTATCAGCCTCATCAATGACACAACCTTCGACGCAGACGTAAAAGGCGGTTTCTGGCAGCGCCTTTCCATCCTCATCCTTCCTCCATTTGATGCCATGGGGCGTGTCCGGGCCACCCCATTCAAGCACCTGAAACGTGCCGCAATGCGGGCACGGGACGAAGTAGCGTCGCTGATCGCTTTCCTTGAAGCTCTTTTCGATCCGGCTCACGCCCTTGATAGTCGGGGTCGATCCCAGAATGATCTTGCGGTTCCAGAACGTCTCCGTCCGTTTGGTGCCAAGGGCGATCTGATCGCCTTCCGACCCGGCCCCGCCGCTCGGATAACCGTCCACCTCATCAAAGGCCAGCACCCGCGCTGTCACCCGGCGAAACCCGCCCGGTGAATTGGCCCCGATCAGGGACAGGCTCGACCCGTTGGAAAAGACCTTTTTCAAGATCGTCTGATCGCTGCTTTTAGCCTTGGCATCCCCCGTGAGTGCCCGCAACACGGGCGTGTCGCGCAGCATGGGCGCGATCTCGGTCTTGCTGTAATCCTCGGCATCTTCGACGCGGGGCTGCACCACCATCATCGGCGACGGGTCTTGATGGATGAAGAACCCGACCACATGATCGAGGATCTTGGTATAACCGATCCGGGCCGACTTCATTACGGTAATCGTGGTCACCGCCGGGTCGGTTACGGCATCCATGATACCGACCTGATAGGGGAACGACTGGAACCGACCCGTCTGCGCACTGGTTTCGCGGGAGAGGACGGCGTGGCGCTCGGCCCACTGACTGAGACTTAACGTCGGCGGCGGTTGCAGATTGACCCGCAAGGCGGTGACGAGGGCCGTGCGACAGGCGGCAAGGCCACGGGCGTACCGACCTTCATCAGATCCGGTCTTCGCCTCGGTCAAGGGTCAGTTCCTCCAGGGCCTCGCTGATGCAGGACAATAGCGCAGCCTGAACCTCGCCGACAGTTTTAAGACGATGGATCATTGGGGCCTGTTCCGCAGGGATCGCCAGGAGGCGCGTGCGCACCTTGGCATATTGTTCACCCACAAGACCGGAGATCGCCGCGATCTCGACCACAAGACCCGACTTCTGGTCATATTCAAGCTGTCGCAGGAGGGCCAGATAGATTTCCTTGATCCGTTCGGCCTCTGCCAGATCCCACGGCGGGCACGAGAGCGTTGCGATCCGTTCTGCCGCTTCTTCTGGCGTTTCTCCGGGTGTAAGCACCGGATCTGGGGTGCGGACAAAGTGCGGACTGTCCGCACCAATGTCCGCACTTTTGTCCGCAGTGTCCGCACCTCTGTCCGCACCTCTGTCCGCACCTCTGTCCGCACCGCGATTGCCCTTGCGCCAGCCGGTTCCAACCAGGGACTCATCCAGGGTTCCATCGGGAAATGTTTTTAAATATCCGCCACTTATCGCACGGCGCACCACCTTGTCGCTGCACCCGTCACGCCGCGCAAACTCGCGGATCGAGATGCCGGAGGGCGGGGGTGCGGACACAGGTGCGGACACTGCGGACCCCTTTTGAGGGTTTGTAGCTAGGGACGAAACGCGGTGCGAAATTAACCGTGTTTGAGCTATGCGTCGGAAGTACCTTTTGATTTTAAATCAATGCGTTTCTTGCATGGCTTTGCAGGGTCGAGGTGGATCGAATGCATAAAATGCATTGCTTTCGCATGAAATCGTATTAACGCAGCCTGATTTTCAAGGTCAGGATGATCGCGGCAAGGCCGAGGGTCACGCCATTGGCCACGATGATCGACGGGCTCTCCAAGATCAGCCCATAGATAAGCCACAAGATGACGCCGACGGTAAAGATCACATACATCCCAAGCGAGATGGACGCGGCATCCCGGTCCCGGATCAATTTAATCACCTGGGGCAGGAAGCTGACCGTGGTGCAGAACCCGGCAGCAAGGCCTACGACCTCGCTCATGGCTGCTGAATTCTCTATCATCGCGCGGTGTCCAATGCCTTTTGTAATGCTTTGGTGAATTCAGTCTGGACGCTAGCCTTGATCAAACGCTCGGATCGAACGCGATATTCGAGGTGCGTCTTGATATCATGGGGCGAGTAGAACTTGTACATCAGCTTGAGGTAAGAGCCCTTGATGGTCTTGCCGGTCTTGTCGCTCGCCTTATTGAACTGCATCCGCTGAAACACGCCGCCCACCGCGTTGCCGCCAGCCTTGACAGAGGCATGCCCCACGAAGACACCGGCCCGGCCTTTGAGCCGGTTGAGCGCAATCTTCGGTGCCTTGCTGCCGCCGGTGCGCACAGCGACCGGCATCAGCATCGCGCGCTTCTTCTGCCCGAGGAATTGCGGGGTGCCGAGTTCGGCCGGTTCAAAATATGCCGCCTGCCGATCCTTGACGAACACCATTGATTCCGGTGCCGACTTGGTCGCCGGGCGCATAGCCAGCGCCGACATCGTGAAGCGGTCCGGCTTATTGAACACCTGCTGCAAACCCGCCGTCTCAGCCATCTTCACCGAATTCGCGATGCCGTTCAGGGCAATCACCGTGGCAAACGGGATCTCCTTGGCCGTCATCGCATCCAAGCGCCGCGTCAACGCCTCAAGATCTGAGCCGATCGACAGGACCAACGGCATGCCGACCTCGCAGAAAAAAACCCGCAGCCGGATCACAACGCGGGTTTTTTACACACTTATAGAGCTTGAATTTCGGAAATATAACAAGGATGGATCAGTTCGTCAAGATTTTTTTTCTATCTCTAAGGTTGGTATTTGCCCCGGAAATCCATGGCGCGGACCGATCGGTCGATCAGAGCGGAATCGCTCTTCTGCGTCGGGCAGCCATCGGAGTTGGCTGAGGAGCTTCGTGTGAAAACAAGGTGCGGCGGCGCTGTCAGTCGTCGCGGTTCTCAGGCCAGCGCGGCTTGCGCGTGTCCTGGCAATCAAAGGCTCGGCGCACCTCATCGACCGGCTGTTCAATGATGCCGGCATAAGCCTCGGTGAGTTGGGCGAACATCTCGGTGCCCAAGCCGCAGAAGTAAGAGATCCGGGCGTCATCCCGAATGCGGGTGAGCGCATAAAAAATGGCTCTCCTCGCCTTCTCGTCCGCACTCATACCGTCGAACCTAGTAGTTTTGTACATTTTAACCTCACATGCTTTCGAGGACATCACAACCTTGGCTGCGCTTGGCCTTGATAAGCCAAATCGGCACAAGCCACATCTCAGCCGGGGCTTGCGCGTGGGTGTAAAAATCGTTCGGCACCTTGCGGGCCTGAGACTTCGGGAACCACGCTATCCGCTTGCAGGGATAGCCGTACTGATTCGGGCCAACACCCTCAAACGCGACAGCCTTATCCGTTTCACGGACCGGGGCTTCCAGCAGGCACAGTCCAGTGTTCTGGTGACCAGCGGCGACATACTCGCTGACGGCTTTGAACTGGATGGTCTGGCGGGTCATGGCGTCCTCCGTTGCTGATAAAAAAAATATACGTTACGTCGATATTTGATGCAAGGGGAAAAGTCGCTGTTGCGTAGATTTTATTTCTGTGTCATGGAGGTCGGTATGAAAGACTCACCATGGCAAACACGCGCACGCGCCGCCGGTCTGACGCAAAAGCTCATCGCGGCGCTGACCCGGCGTAACGAGAACTCGGTTGGCCGCGCCCTCAGCGGTGCCCGCCTCAAGGAGGACGCAGCGGGGCCGTACATCGCTGTCATCCTGGCATGGGAGCTGATGTCGGACGAACAGCGGCAGGATTGGGTGCGCCGCGCCGAGCATGAAGGCTGTCCGACATCCTGAACCTAGTAGGCATCCGCTTCGCCGGTGAGCCTGTAGAGCCCGAGCACCAATAGAACATAATCCCAGAGGTGCAGGTCGATCGCCCGCTGTCCGTTGCTGGCTGCTGCAGCCTGCGGAGACGGGGAGCCAAACCAAGTTCATGACACAGGCAATCTCCGGCATACAACAAAGACCACATCCAGGCCCTGAAGCTATTTTTTTAAGACAAGATAAATTTGTTATAATGTTTCAATTTTAAAAATTTTTCCAACTCAGTTCATTCTCGGTTGAAAAATTTGATATTTTATCTCATAAATATTTTTAAATCGCATGTCCGGTGTAAAATTCTAATGAAAGGGTCTAATCATGAGAGCAAAAATTTTTATTATTGCATTTTCTTTTTTTTCTCTTTGTTTTTCGGCTAAGGCCGATGGCCCATTTGGTTTTGAAATGGGAGATCACCCTGAAAATCTTAATAATTGTAAAAAAACAGTTGAGTCTGATTTCTGGAAATGCAATCCAAAAAAACCAAATGAAATATTTTCTGAGTATTTTGTTATTTCAACGGAAAAAAGTGGAATATGTAAAGTTGTTGCTATTACTAATGATAAAAAACAAAGTAGATATGGTGATCAGATTAAAGAAAAATTTAATGATTTATCCTCATTGTTGTCAGATTTATATGGAAATCCAAAATCATACGATTTCCTAAGGCAGGGAGCAATTTGGAACAAACCGGAAGACTGGATGATGGCTCTATTCAAAGACGAAAGATACCTTAAGTCTATTTGGTCAAAAGATATGAATTCTGTTAAATTAAACAACAATATTAATGAAATAAGACTATTAGCCACAGCTAAAAGCCCTTCTGAGGCATCATTAACTATAATATATTTATTTTCAAATTCAGAATCTTGCGAAAATAATCAGAAACAAAGCAAAAAAAATGGCTTATAATTTTAAATTAAAAATTAAATTTAAAGGAAATGATCATGCTAGATTGCACAGCACTTGAAGATGAAGCTTTTGGGCTTTACGAGTCTCCGGTAAATGTTTTGGCCGGAAGGGGCTGCAAGATAGATGCGTCTGAAGGCGCAATCATTCACGGGGGTGATGATTGCACAGTGGAAGCAGGAGATTGGTCCGAAGTCACGGTCGGCAATCATGGCATTGCCATCGTCGGCCTTTTCTCAAAGGCGGTCGCTGGCGATCATGGAAAGGCTGTTGCCTATGGAAACAGCAGTGCAACAGCCGGAAATTACGGTATTGCCATATCGCAATTTGGACCGGCCGTTGCGGGCGATGATGGGATCGCCATTTGCGCAGGGTCAGCACCGTCGGAAGGGTCCGCGACGGCCGGTGAAAGAGGCATTGCACAGTGTCCGGCTGGCGCAGAAGCCACTGTGGGGGTCGGTGGAATGGTGCGGGGCGGGGACGGCGCCAAACTGATTATAAAAGGGCCGGACGGAACCCCCGATTGGGTTGGTGTCGTCGGACAAAACGGCATCGACCCACATTTTTTTTATGGGTACGGTGGGATTGAAGCACCCCGCATAAAATCCATTGAGTATTCTCATATAATTGAGAAGATACTCAATGGCGAATAATCTAATTGTAGAGATTGTTTAATTGTAGAATTATTTCTTTTAGTTCGTCGTGCCTGAGTAGGTGCAATGCCGTAAGGCTCTTGATCAAAGCAAGATCCTCCTTCAAGTTTGAGCTTGCATCAACCTCAGACCGCTCGTCTGGCCTTAATTTCCCCCATACGAGGAGAAAAAAGGCTACCGTTGGCGGGCATGTGACCTTGTCAGGTCGGTCTTGATCAGCTGCCCACCTATTTATGCTTGTCACACTCACAGACAAGCAATCAGAAAGCTGTTTCTGGTTTAAACCAGCTCTCTTCATAAGAGAAGAAAAAGTTTCGCCATTCATCTTAATCACCCTCTTTCTTTTTTTAACTTTTCAAGGCGATCCCGGATCGCCGCCCGCTGTCTAACCTCATAGGCGAGGTCCGCCGTGGCGATCGTCCCATCAAATTTATGCTTTTCGGCCCATTCCGCCAACAACTCTTTTGGGATGCGTGCCAAATCCGAGATGGCGCGGTCTATGTGGACTCCCTCCCCTTTCTCTGTCCCGACCAGTGCCCGCCACCTGCGGTCCCGCCCCATGAGCGCGTGGATCGCTACCCCAAAAGTGTAACCCACAAGGTGGTACTCCCTCCTGTAGGTCTTGACGCCGGGCAAACCGGCGAGGTGGTCAAAACGGGCGTCAAACGACAAATCCAGCCCGTCGAGACCTACCTCCTCCCTAAGTACGATGAGCGCGTACCCGCGAGAAAACATCCCATCCCTCACGCCGCGCAGATAACGCGCGCGCCGCCACGGCCCCTCGCCAATGAGCGATTCCGGCAACGGCGGTAGGATAGTGTCGTACGGCTCTTGGTCGGGCAGAAACGCGTCTTCTTCCACCTGGAACCGACGCAAATGACCGTTGACCTCCCAGATCCGGCGACCGTGCGGGTCATAGTACGGCGTCATGCGGACCCTCGCACCGTTTTGAGCCGCGATTGTGGCGCAGATCATGTCCCGGCAAAGCCGGTATTGTGCCGAACCCCTCTCGGTCACAACCTCAAACCGCCAGCCGGGGCCGAAAGTACGGTCAGGCCGATCCGCAGCATAGTCGCAAGTCGTCTCGTCGGACGAAACGTCATCGTCAAATATGACGCCGCGCATAAAACGCGCGCGGGCGGAAGAACGGCTAAAATTGTGGATGGCAGCGGCTGACATCTCTTTCTCCACTCAAATTGACGCTTTATGCGTCTATATGGAGATATAATAACGCATAAGTTATTTTAATCAAGGAAAAAAACAAACTTATGCGTTTTGCTCAGCCTGATATCAAACAATCCGATAATGCCGCGCCAAACCATCAAGCCCTATCAGCAGACGATCAACGACCTTAGCAGACTGCGGCATCTGCATATTGATCACCACGGCATCAACGGCCGCGATCACGGCCCGCGCCGGGGCACAGCACTGCAAGACCTGCCAATCCATCAAAAACACCTCCTCTGCCCGTTCGCACGTCTCTTCCGGCAGAACCACAGGACCACCGTCGCGCAAGCCGACCTGTGGCCACGGCGCGCGGCTCTGCGTCGCGATCGCCCATAGTCTGTGTCGCAACTGGAACCTCATGCCAGCATCGTGGTGACGGGTTTCGATGATACCTCGCATGGTCAGGATTCCCAGAGGATAACCAGCGCGCGGGTCAAGCGCGTTGTCGGCGCCAACGAGCCTGATGCGCTGTGCAATTGCTTCTTTGGTAGCGTGTCCTTCATGTCGGCTCTGGATGACCTTTCCACATGCGTGCCGGTCATTGCTTGATCTGGGACGGCCACTGCTGCGCTTCATAGCCATTCATAAGGCTCCTTTTTCTAAATCTGTGCTATTTACCCTGGAATTCTGAGTATGTTTCGGCAATTTGCCAGCATAAAGGGCAATTTAAATCATAAAAATATCGCTGATCCCAATAGTTACGACACAAAGCTTCAATCAGCATGTCTTTTTCTGATTGCCCGCTGCCATAGTCCAATAATATAATTTGATGAGTATAGTGCCTGACAAAGCTCATGATTGCCAAGCCACATAACTGTATGAATAGGGAACGCTGCAGCGCTTCATTCCAGATCCCCCTTATCGATCGGCATTTCACGGGCCGCCGTGATTTTTTGAATCACATCCGCGACAGCAAGTGAGGGCCGCACTTCCGCATCTGGCTTAGGCCGCGCAATCGCTGACCTTGCGATGCGCCCGGCGGTCTGAAGACGCATTTTCGCCAGTTGCCGACGGGCAAGTTCCGATGAAACCAACGCCCTGATCTCGGCCGGTCTCGGCATGTACGTCAGATCGCGTCGGGCACGGCGCATCGCCATATGCATGAGATCCCACGGCAGGTCTTCCAAGGCTTCGAGATAGTCACCGCGATTCCTGCCCCACCAATCCGAGATCGATTGCGCTTGGGATTCTGAGCGGGTGATGTTGAAAAAATCCATCAACCGCTTAACCTCGTGCTCAAGCTCGTCCATGCTGGCCGGTCGAAGTGCAGAGAGGGTGTCGCGCAAGTCCTGGCGTATGCGCTCGATGGGTACTGGCGGCTCTTTAACAATCGTCCAATTTTCGAGCCAGGACGGAGCCCTCCAAGACTGTTCCGCGCGGTTGAACGTCGAAGGGGTTGGTATTCCAGCCCCGACGGCGGTTGATGTTCGAGTTTTTTGCTGCATCGCGGTTGCCTCCGGGGAATTCTGTCACGTTGCCGCCATTCAGGCGGGCCGGTTGGTTGTCGTAATTGCCGTCGATGATCTTCGCGAAATTTTCCGGCTTGGTGACCCAATCGATGGTCGCCCGGAAATCGCGGCCGGTTCGGCCCATCAGGAAATCGGACCGCTCGATCTGCTGGCAGAGGCCGATCCATTCTGCAATACCACCCAACTCGTCGAGCCGTGCATTCAAGGCGCGGATACGGGCCGGTGTGATTATTTTGGGTGCTGGCAGGCCGGTTAGCTTCTCCCGCCAGATGCGCGCCATGGTCTCGGCCAGATCCCGCTTGCTCGGCCCCTGACCGCTTGGCACGGGCTCGCCGAAGAGGTCGGTGGCGGTGGGTTGATCCTGGGCCTGCGTCGGTGATCCCCGATCGGGGGCGGATCTCGGTGCTGGATCTGGCCTGGATCTGGGTTTGACGTTGGTGCTGGCCTGGGTGCGCTTGACCGGTTCGGATCGCTTTTCGGGGTTCAGGGTGGGCTCAACATGCTGGGTGTCACCCTCGGCATCATCAGCCGTACCGGCATCACTCCAAGCCAAATCATGATCGACCGCCGGAACCGCATTGGCGCGCACCTCGTCCGTTGACGAGAGAGATGATGATTCACCTGATGATTTATATGATGGTTCTAATGGTGATTCGGGTGACTTTGGTGCACGGGGTTTGTGACTGATAGTCACGGGGTCTTGGACTGATAGACACCGGGTATCTGACACAGAGTCACGGGGTATCCCGTGATTCACATGCACCGGGTGACTATGTGTCACTGGGTCTTCGTGCTGATCCTGGCTTTCACGTCCAGGAGAAAAATACTTTCTCGCTACCGGCCGCGCCGCAGATGACAGAACCTTCAGGTCTATTGCGTATTCGGCGGGCCTGTGTTTCGCCCCATCACCGGGCCGCACCTGTATCAGCAAACCCTTCTGGATGAGATCCTGCAAAGCGCGCTGGACCGACCTTCTACAGATTGACGCCTTATGGGCGAGCGTGTCGACCGATGGATAGATGCGCGTGCCTTCATCTGTCGCGTAGCTTGACAACAAGGCCAGCACGCTTTTCTGTGGCCCGGTGAGAGAGGTCACATCCCACGCGATATTCATGAGGGTTATGCTCATGACGCCACCTGCTGACCGGCGATCCAGTCATTGCTCGGCACCTGGACGCCAAAGATAAGAGCGATCCGCGTCAGGCCCTTCGGCGTGATGAGCGCCTGGCAGATGATCTTCTCTTTGTCGGTGTTCGCATTGATGACGTGGGTCTTATGCTCCATGTAGCCGGAATTGATCTTGTCCTGGTACGCGGCCCAGGATGAAGAGCAGGGCCGCCTGTAGATCCATCCGTTGATGTTAAGGGATTGAATGAACTTCTTCGGCTGCTGGCCCAGCAGCTTTGCGGCCTCGGTCAGATTGAGCAGGCCATGGGCCCTTGAGATCCGGTCATAGGCGGCGACCACCGGGGCCTGCTCGGCCACCTTATCTTCAAGCGCAATGACACGTTCAGCGTATCCACCGAGGAGGTTACGCAGGGTTGCCGGATCGTTGAGCGCCTTGATCTCATCGACAGCCGGGGCTTGGCCATATGAGCCAGTCTTGCGGATCTGGGGCAGGACTTCAGCGGTTACCCATTTTTTGAAGCGTTTGGCCTCCGGCTTATTGCTGGACAAGATGACCGAGTAAAGCCCACTCTCGTTAATTACCGTGAGATTCTGCTTACCGCCAGGGGTATCCATAGATTGGACACCCTTCTCATCCTCGTCCAAGCGAGCCGATGCGTTGCCAGAGTTTTGAATCCCCAGTACCGCGCAGACATCCGCAAGCACGAACCAAGGCTCTCCATCCAGCAACATCGCGCGGACGGCTTGAGTTCCAAAATTAAACGGCACGACGCCACGGGGTGCCCCATTCGGATAGTCACCCTTGCTGATAAGGTTATTCATTTCGTCCACCTGCTGAATTTTATGCCAAATTGGCAGGGGTTGCGGTAATCGGCGGGATGCCGATGGATTGTTCTTTTAAAATTAATCAACAGTGATGGGGTCATGCTGCACCCGCCTGTCGCGCCACCAGGTCGGCCAAAAGCTCATCGGGGCGCGTAAACCCGTCCATCACAAGTCGGATTAACTTGATATTGGGTGCATCAGACGCAGCAATAAGCCTGTCCAGGATCGATAGCAGCAGGCGGATCATCTGTCGTGCCTGATAGCCCATCGTGGTGGACCGTTGCCACGGCAGCAAATCGGCGTGCTGCATCATCGACATCAAGACCGCGCATTGCGCAGCCGCCTCGTCGATCGTCGATGCCTTACCGCAGACGAGATCCCGTGCCCGCGCCATCTCGTCGATAATGATGGCGAGATCCCGGTTGGACCGGCTTTGCTCGATCGAGTAGGGCGGGTGGCGGGCCGACCGCTCAACATCACGCGCGCCCATCAGGTGCGCCAGATAGTCGGCAGCCTCGCCGACGGTCGCAGGCATGCGCTGGTGGTGGATTCCGAGAGGGTCGGGGTGTTCTGGATTTGGGCGCGCAGCATCGCGCGCAGGGCTTTTGAGAGCCATGAGGTGTTTCCTTGCTGATGATCCAGGATCACCACCAGAGAAACTTTTGACGGGGACGCTGGTGGCGGGATGTTCAAAAACCTCTACAACGCCAGCAAGGAACGTTAAGAGATCGGCCTTATTCGTCCGCTCGCGCGGCTTAATTCGGACCCATCCCGCCGTAGCGGACATGCCTGATCGTGCTGTAAAAGCAGGAAAAAGGCATGAAAATAGCCGCCTTGACGTAGCGACTAACCGCTTGCTGTGCTGCGGAGTTTTTGAAGCTCCGCAATCATCCAGCCGCGATTTTGCCGATTTTGTCAAGCGGGTTGTTCTGCTGATTTCAGATTGCGCCCCGTTATAGCTGTTCACGTCGCTATAGTTTGTCTGTACGCGGGCCGCCTGGAGTGTCATCTACCGACACTCCGATGACCGCGCGCCAGATCCCGCGCGGCAACCGGCACCACCGCCGTCATAGCTGGGTCGAAGCCATAGGTGGTTTTCAGGCGTTGCGACTCCATGTTTCCCGCGTTGGAAATCATGAAGCGGCCGAGTGCGGTGAAGACGAGCGGCATATTCATCGCGTAATGTCCCGGCTTCTTTCCGCTGGGCACCAGCATGCCCTTCTTGATCAGCGAAAGGTACGTCTTGTGGCCCGGCGGCGGCTTGAAGCCATCGCGCGCCTCGGGACGGAATGCGTACTGCGCCAGTTTGGCCGCCTGGGCATAGGTCAGATATGGAATCCTCTGGCCTTGCTGGATCTCTTGATTTTGGGCTGGTTGGGTGATGCTCATACCAAGCCCCCTGCATAAATCGGCTCGCCGTGGTGTCCATGCTCGAAGACGAACCACGCGAACGCCGTCGATCCGTTTTTCGGCGTAATGCCGCGACCGGCAGGGGGCATGCTGATGCGCTTGCGTGCGCTATAGAACCTGGCAAGCGGCATCTGGTCGATCCATTGTCCGCGTTCGACGCCCTCAAAACCCCAGGCGAGCCGGTGCAGGATGATTACCCGCCGACGGGCGACCCTCAGTCCATGCTCCACGAAGATTTGCGCCAAGGTGTAGGGTGGATTGGTGATGATGGTATCGCAGACCCCGCATTCATCGTCGCGAGGCGGGATCGTGAAATCCCGCACCCCGAACCGACCGCCGGCACGGTCGATAAGATCGGTGCCGAGCGCCTGATATCCGGCATCAAGGCAGCAATCGACGATCCGGCCTTCACCGCAAGCCGGGTCGTAGATTTCGCCGAATGATTCGTCAAACGGATCGGTCCAGGCGTACCGATTTTCTTCTGCCAGAATCAGGGCGCGGGTAAAGCTCTGCGGCTCCTGGTACCACTCCTCCGGTTGCACCTCTCCCGAAGCCCCCCGCGAAGAACCTGTTCCGGCCATCTTGCGGGTTCTGGGCTTGTCGGCCATCACGGCTGCAACCGGCAATCCGTAATCAGCTAAGCCTTGCTGCGTATCGCTCATAGCGCGATCCCCTGATCGGAGAGCGCCGCGATCACCTGTTGCTGTGTGGCGCAGACGTAAGTCTTAAAGCCTAGCCCCGCGAGGCGGGCGTGAAAATCGGATTGCGCCTTGCTAGGCCTGTCCTTTTCCGTGGCCTTCATCTCAAGCCCGAAGGTGCGCCCGCCGGGCAGGAAGATGGCGATATCCCATGCGCCTGCCCGCTGACCCATTTTCTTCGCCACCAAACCTTCGCACAGGGTCCGTTTGAAACCGTTCGAGAACGCGGCATAGGAGAGCTTGCCCGCGAGTTCGAGCCGCTTCAGGATGGTCTCAACGACCATGATCTGAAAATCCTGCTCCGGACGCTGGGCGATACGGCGGCGCGGCTTGGCGGGCATGATTGCCGTTCGATTTGACGGGAGGCGCACAGCCTTTGTGAGGTTATTTGTCTTCATGCTGCGGCTCCACTTACATCATTTTTCGCAGGCAGGACGGGGGGCCATGGTACGCCCTTGAAGGCGGCCCGCGCCTCCTTGCTTGACCACAAGGCGGGCACCGTGGCCTTTGCGTGCGGGTGACAGGACAGGACCACGGATCGGATGATCGAGTGCGCGTCAACCGGACGACCGTAGCGCGGGCGCAGGACCAAACTGCGTTTGATGTTTTCCATCAGTTTTTTCAGCAGCGCAGGGCTGGCACCGGCTGTGTGATGGACGAGCGCATGGATCGTCTCGTCATCAACAACCATGGGACTCAGATACCGCTTGATGATGGCAAAGCGGGCCGCATCGTTCGGCTCTTTGATGGTGAGATGAATGTCGAAGCGTCGATAAACGGCGGGATCGATATCGGCGGCGCGGTTTGTGGCGGCCATCAGGAGGCCGGTGTAGCGGTCGATCTGCTGGAGCAGGACGGTAACCGCCTGATCTTGGGAGTTGGTCGAGTTATGCTCCCCACGGGTTCGCGCCACTGAATCAAACTCGTCCAGGAAAAACACACAGCTTTCGGACTGCTCCGCCACTTCTCGGAAAATCTCACCGATCCGCTGGGCGGTGCCGCTCACAAAACTCGACAACGTTCTGCTGATATCCATGATCACCAGATGGAGGCCGAGGCGGGCAGCCAGATGATGGGCGAGCGTGGTCTTCCCACACCCCGGTGGCCCTTCCAGCATAGTGGTCCGGCGCGGCTTGATACCGACGGCCGCCAACTCTTCCTCGGCCCCGATCTCAGCAATCCATTCGAGAATGGAATCTCGAATTTCAGGATCAAGAATGGGCGGCTCCGATTTTTCCGGTTCGAGGACGATGCAATATTGCTCGATCAAGTAGGTCGGCTTAAAGACTTCGGTCATTCGTCATCCCCTTGATCTGCCGCATCACCGTTGGGCGCATCTTCGCTGGCGCTCGACCCGGCTGGGTCTCTTGACGGGCTGTCTTTCTTGGTTTTGGCGGGTTTCCGGGTCGGCTTCCAGGCGTCCGGCAGATCCATGCCGTCCGACCCGCTCGCCACCACCCACGCGCTATCCCATGCACCCCGGCGCTTGTCGCGGGCCGGGAACGGATTGGCCGTGACGGGCACACCGGCTGCAGCAGCTTCCGCACCCATGCGGCGCGCATCTTCGATGGTCGGTTCCGGGGGTGCTTGCGGGGCATCGGTGACCGAAGCGTTTGCTTGATCAGCGTTGCCCGTATCGGGCGTGCCATTCGCCGGTGCCGGTGCCTGCGGATCGGCCATCCCGTCGTTCCAATCTGTCGACGGTGCCGGACGCTTCTTCCTGGTCGCGTCGGCATCCTCCGCGTCATCCGATGCGCCAGATTTATTGCCTGTGAGGCGATTGATGGCGGCCTCACCGAGCGGCGTATCCGCAAGCATGCCGAGCGCGTGCATGTAGATTTCCAGCATGCTCTGCTGCTCTTCACGCTCGCTGGCATCCATCTTCCGCAGCTTGATCACCTGGCGGATGATCTTCACGTCGAAGCCCGCGCCCTTGGCTTCGGCCATAATGTCTTTTTGGTCTTCCTTCAGTCGTTCGATCTCGACCTGCAAGCGCTCCCAACGTTCGATGTACGAGCGCAGCCGATCGGCCGCGATCCCGCTATTTCCCGGCTTCGTGCCATCTGGCATTATCTTCGCTCCTTCACGCGGCCCGCTTGGCCGGTTTTTTGGCTACGTAATCTTCAAACCGCCCGCCGCTCCGGTCGAAGGCGGCGAGGAACGCGGTCCAGCCGCGCGGCTTGCCGTCGAATGGTTCGGCAGTTGTTTCAATGACCTCAGAAATTTCGGCTTGATCGTCGATACCCGCAGCATGAAGCACTGCTTCAAGCCGGTCGCGCCTACATTGGCAAAGCCGGATCAGCACATTGCGTGGTAGATCGCGACCGCCGAGGGCCTTGATGCGTTCGATCTGCCGTGCCATCGCCGGCGTGATCGTTGCGCCATCGGCCAGTGGGTCGAGCCGGATCGCAGCGAACATCCGACGCGCTTGGTGATGCACAGCGGTGGTCAGGCGGACAGGCTCACGCATCCTTTGAATGCTCTTTGTGATCTCCTCAAGCGGTATAATCCGCGCGGATCTCCCATGCCCGGTGACCTTCATCATGAGGTCTGCAAGCCGGGCCTTTTGGCCCTCGGTCCAGGCGGCCCGCTTGATGCCGCCAGCAGGCTTCGCTGATCTGGCGGTCATGGTGCTGATTTTTGCGCGTGAGTTAAGCTTTCACGTTCGATTGCATCGATTATTCTCGATACAGAACCAACTGCCTCAGGCGTGAGCAGAGCCAGTTGATGTGCGATCTTCTGGCGGGCTTCGCGTGTTTCTGCCGGGGTGTCGGGGATCGGTTCGACCAGGGCCGCATCAAGCGCGGCGTGCGGATTTACGTTAAGTGCGCACGCCAGATCGATCAGCCTGATCACGCTAAAGGCGGTTGACCCATCGAGTAAATTTCTTAGGACTCCGGGCTTAACGCCGATTTTGCGGGCGATTTCGGGCCTTGTTTCGGTTGACTGATTGACGAGGTCAGAAAAGAATTTTCTGATTCCTGCCGCGCACAATCTTTTGCAACTATCATTTTTCATGATTTGCCCGTGAAAAAATCATAACTTCATAAAAAATAGTCTTTTTTAATTAAATATGTCGATATAATTTAATATGTAAAATTTTTATAACAGATATGCATTTTAATTATAAATAAAATATTAATTATAAAGTGGTAAAAAAATCAATAAATCATTTATAGGTTGATTTGTGTGTTGAATTATTTTATGAGTTAATTTGCTTAATATCATAATTATGGGGAAATAAGATGAATAATATGCAGTATATGCAGCTTTTGAAGTCAATACGTGACTCAATGTCAGATGATAAAAAGCAAAATTTCGATTTACAATTAGCAGGAAAAGAAAAAAGTCCTCAAACGGCTTTGATTTTATCGCTTTTTTTCGGCGGGCTTGGGGTTGACCGTTTTTATTTGGGTCAAGTTAAAAACGGTCTTTTGAAGTTATTTACTCTGGGTGGTTTTGGTATTTGGACAATTATTGATTGGTTCTCAATAATGGGTATTGCGCGTCAAGCGAATATCCAGACTGCGAATGAAATTAAGCAATTTCTGGCTTAGCGGGGGCGGAAAATGAGGTTTAAGGGCGCAAAACTTTATGGCTTGGCGGTGCTTGGTTTTCTTTTTTGTTCGGGCGCGGCAAAGGCGGAAGTACCGAATTATGACGTCGAGGCCGGATGCAAGCGGATAGCGTCGTTAGGCGGTGGATCGTCGCAGGTGATTGAGGGCGGGTGCCTGCAACAAGAGCAGGCATATTACGATGCAATTAAGCCGGTATGGGATAATCTGGACCAAGCGATCAAGGCGCAATGCGACCATATTGCGCGGGTTGGCGGCGGCGGATCTTATGTGATTCTGCATGGGTGCATTGAGCAAGAGTTGCAAGCAGCTAAACAAAACAAAGAGTTTAAGTTCAAGAGATAAAGCGCAACCACTGGAAAATGTTTTGTTAGGATCGCCCGCGCTTGAGTCTTTAACGTAAAGATAGATTCGCGGGCGTACCGATTGTCCCGCGAAAGCAGACAATTCGTGATTTTTAGATTTTTTACTAATAATTAATTATATATTGTCAGGCAATAAAACAGGGCAATGCCTTGATTTGCACGGATTTATTTTATTGGGGTTTCGTGGGCACAGTCTTTGATTGCACGCAATATAATTATGCAGCACACGCATGGTCATTCGCTTGACGACTGCACGACGAGGAAAGACTATCAAAAAAATAAGGGGTGGGATCAGGTGTCTAGCACACACCCTCACCCCAGCCGAAATGACCAGACATTCCAGACTGTTTTACCCCTGCCGCCATCAAGTGGCGACGGGGGTAACTATGCCCATTTATGTGGGCAGAGAGTATTAACAATTGGACATGTATGCATTTTTTGCTGGCAAGACAAGCGTTGATGCTTGTATTTACTTGTCAGGGGTTGCACTCCCCGTAAGATTTTTCAAGGGTTTGGATTCTATATATTTACCTGAATCCTCACTCGATACCTGCGCGGTGCGGCAATGCGGACGTCTACAGTTTGATGCTCGCGGATTCTTATTTTATCCGGTGCGCGGCATCGTATCTGTTGAGCCGCATGGACATGGTCGCATGACAAGAATGCGCGTGTTGTGCGGTGATAGTTTAAAAACAGCCTTAATGCCTGGCTATGCGCCAGAGGACATGCGAGTTGCGGGCATTGACGGTGTCTTGCCGCCGCGCCTAGTGTCTAACGACACGATTTCAGATTGCCGGATTGCTATATGATCAGGCCGATTTTTTAGCGATCGCTTTTCCAGCCTCTTTTAGGATGCGTGAAGTGAATGCCTCACATTCTTGAGCGGCCGACAATAAGTTATTCGTACCACCCATGTGGAAAAGAGCCACTAAAACTCTGTTGAGGTGATTAGCTGCATCTATGAGTGGCAGGCGTTCAACTTCTGTTGTATCAACAGGGTCATCCTGTATGTCTTCGAGGGTCAGGGATCTGGTAAGCGTTTTTTCAGGCGATTGCTGCACATTAATTTTTTCGTTTTCATTTTCGTCGTTAATTTTTCTTCCTTGTGCGATAAAGATGAGTTTTTTTATAAATTCCGGGTCTTCGCCGATCGCATTTGCGATGGCGGTAGCCTGACGAATTGGTGGCGGTGATTTTAATTTTTGCCAATAACCAAGAGTAACATTGCTGCAACCTATTTTGCTTGCAAGTTCTTTCTGCGTTATACCGCTTTCAATTTCATATTTTTTTAATATCCATCCTATCGTCTCATTATTAATTATTTTTGATTTTTCAAGTGTATTTTGATATTCTTCACTGTTTAATGCTATTTCCTTTTTTGCTATTTTTGATAATTCCAATAAATCTTTTAAATTGTAATTAAATGCAATTGATACTCTTGATAAAAACTCATCTGTTGGGGTGTATTTATCAGACTCGCATGCACGATAGTAGCTAGACGAGAAGCCATGCTCGTCAGCGAGTTCAGCAAGCGTCTTGCCTGACGCATCCCTTAAATTCCTCAAAAGCTTAGATAATTCTGATTTTTTTGTCATTTGCCCATCTTATAGCCAAAAATTATGCTGTGAGAACAGCAAAAAACTTGACAATGACGATCACATTTAATAAATATGATCGAACAGATCAAAAAATCTATTTTTGATCGTTTTTTTAAAGTAGCAAAAAACTGGGGCGAGGGGGTGCGGATCTTGAGCATGGTTGCGAGTGGGGCGGATGCCCTCCACGATGAGATGTTTGACCGGGTTCGCAAGATTGTCGCACTCCTGGGTAATGGCCGGGTTGGCGTCGGTCAGTATCGAACGTCCCAGATGCTCGACTGGAATTTGCGGCGGGTCGAGAGCTATTGCCGCCGCGACGCTCGGGTGCCGACGGCGGCGGAATTGCGCGCCATTGAGCGCGTCGAAGCAAAGATTGGGCATCAACTCGCCGAAAGCCAAAAAATCAGCCGAGAAATCGAGGAGATGAAGCATGCGTATCGGCTTAAAGACGCGGCGGCGGATGCGGCTTTGTCTCGTCACCTGGGCCTATCTGGTGATCGAACTGGGCGGGTTTCTCTTGGTTCGATGCCGCAATACGTCGCAGTGGTTGATGCGGATGGCGGATCGGGTCGATCCGATCCGCCGGTCTTGGCGCGACTGACCGGCCATCATGCCGTTGCCGATTTCGGCGGGCGTCGCTTGGATCAGTTGGTCGCTGCGCTGGATCTCTCATCCGGCATCCTCGCGTCCGGGGTGATCGAGGCGGCACGGAGGCTCGGCCTTGGCGGTGGGTTGTCGGCCTATGGTCGGGATGCGCGGATCCGCGCCCTCGGCCCCGAGGCGGGCCGGGTTTGGAGCCCGGCGCAATTGGCAGCAGCACGGGGGCAGGATTTTTTCAGTTTGCCCGCCGCTTACGACTACCTGCAATCGCGCTGGTCGGCGCTGATGGCGGCGGTAGAAACCGGCAAGCCGGAACGCACGATCGTCACCATGAGATCCGGTGATGCGACCGGCGGTTATCGGGCCGTGATGATACCGTTTCGCGATGGCGTGATTGGTGTCGTCGATGCCGAGGATGCGACATGAACGACCTGAGCGCAACGTACCGAATCACGGGGTTGATCGGCGGATATCGCCCATGCCGCCCAGATCTGGTCCCGGCGGTAGAACGGTTGGTGGCGGATCTGAGGGGTGCCAGGTACGAGGTCGATATCTCACCCGATGAAGAAATGTTTTACGAGCATTTGCGGGCAATGGTCGGGGATGCGGTGTTTCCAGCGTTTTACCCCGATCGCGCAAAGCCCGGTTACTTTATCCGCCTGATCCGGGATGGTGCTGTCGTCGCCTGCATCGGTGGCGTCTCGCGGGCCGGTGGCTCGCTTCAACGCGCGATCCAGGATGGGTCGCTGATCTATGGGCCGGACTGGCAGGGCAATACGCCCCGCGCCGATTTGGCGGCAGTGGATTTTCACGGGCGCGCGGTGTTGATCGGCGGGTTTTGGGTCGAGGCGGGGCTTAAAGATAGGGCGATGTTGTCGATGATCGCTGATCTCGCGATCATCGCGGGGGCCGCGATCTTTGCGCCACACCACATCGTTACGCTCGTCAAACTATCCAAGCTGTCTGGCTCGATGGTGACTTATCGCGCGTCTTTTATGATCGGCACCATGACGCTCGATGACCCGGATTATGCATACAAGGGTGATATCGGCATCCTCGTCGAGACAGCGTTCGACACCGAAAAGAGATCGGAGCGCGTTATGCGTGGGCCGACAAGCCAAGGAATTTAAAATGAACCAGAATTTAAAGCGCACGCAAAGTGCGTTGCCGCTCGACCATCGAGAATTGGTCGATATCTTGGTCGCCGAGGCCGAGGATGCCGACACCACGATCATTCGCGCCTGCATCACGCTGATGCGGGACAGCCGCCATGTCACCGGACGCAGTCAAGCCATCGACCATGAGGACGCGATTGCGGGCGAGATGAACCGCCGCCTTGCGCCCCCTGATACCGCCGACATCGGAGCCATCGCCGCCGATCGCTGCATCGAGATCGTCGATCTACTGTCCGAGGCGGCTTGATTATGGCCTTGATAGAAAACCAAAAAACTAAAATCGGTCACTTGTTCTGCGACCACGCGGGCTTCGTCAAGATCGACGATCGGTGGCCGGATTGGGATCATATCCAGATCCTGTCCGCTCACTACGGACATTTGACCAAGGCTGTTGTCGCATTCGCCGCTCAATCGAGCGCTTGGGAGTGCAAGGTAAAGGGCAATGAGGCTCACCAGACTTTTTTTCTTGAGGAGGTCAGGCAAAGGCTTGAGCCGGTTTTCGGTGAAAACCCGCCATCAGTAGAGGTGCTGGCGCTTGGTCCGACGGGGATCATCGTCAAGGTGCCTAGCCACCTAGTGCCCGCTGGATACGCCCCACTTTACCCAGCACCTGCCGAAGAAGACCCGCGCTGGTCACAGCTTCTGTCGGCCATAAGGCCATTCGCAGTGCCGAGGTTTTCTCAAATCAACAGCGACGTCGCGGTCGCTTCCTTCAAGTCAAAGATTCAGGACCGCATTCGCCAGCTTGAAAAAAGCGACCGCGAGCGTGAACGGGCGAAAAAGGCGACAACACAATGAACGCGATCAACCCCAAGAGGATGCGCCTTGATAAGGCCGACATGATCGCCCGCCGCCCATGCCCTGCCCTCACCAGCATCCTAATCGATCCCGATGAACGCACCATCCTGGGCCCGGACACGGGCCGACGCAAGGTGCGGATCGTGATCGTGGAACTGGCCTCCCTCATGGCCCTGGCTTTTGAACTTTGGGTCTTCTTGTGGATCTTCTCGTGAGTTTGAGCACCATGAAAATTGTTTTTCTCAATCAAGTGCCATTACCCGATCTCCCCCTTGATCTTTCTGCCATTGACGCTGTGATGCAGTGCGAGGAATTGGGCATTCGGGCATACGCGATTGCCGGCGGCCTAAATCCTGAAACCGATTTTCGGGGCCTCAACATGCGGGGCTGGGATTTGAGCGGTCAGGATTTGCGCGGGTTCGATCTCACCGGGTGCGACCTGCGTGAAACGGGAATTGAACGAGCGCTGACCGACGCCACGACGATCTTTGAAGGCGTCACGCTGGACGAAGGAATCACCCCAGGCGCCTGTCCAGATCGAGATCACCTGAACGCTGTGGCTGAATACAATCAGGCGGTGCGCTCATGATGCGACCGACACAGAGATCGCGCCGCCCCGTTAAGCTGAACAAAACCGGACGCGGAAACCATCTGGCGGCGCAGGCCGCCGCCCGTGCGGTACCGCCGCCACCGACCGAGCAGGATATCCGCGATCTGGCCGAGATCCAGGGCATCGATAGTGAATTGATGTCCTTGAATAATAAGGACCGTCACACCGAGGCGGATCGTCAGCGGATCAACGCGCTTTACGCTCGGCACGGCGAGATTACCGCTTCGATGAGCTTGCGCCAGAATCATGTCGATCATGATTCCTTGCCCGAAGGAAAACCGGAAAAATGAGCATTTATCAAGAACAAATGTTTTGGCTCATCAAGAGGGCGATGAGTGAAATTGGGCTGAAGGGGCAGCCATTGTCAGCCGAGGCATGCGATCGACTTGAATGCGATCAAATCTTTCCCGATGGCCATTATCTCCTGAAATTGGTTGAACGCAAGGGAACAACCCTTCTTAAACGAGAAAATATTCCCGCTTTAACTGTCGCAGATTGCGATAAGGAAAAGGTCGCGGACAAATTGGTTTCGATTGGCTGTGAAGTTTATCAATCTGAAAAAGATCAAATATTCGTCTTGCCAACCGAAGCGCTTAAATCGAACCTAAATGCAGTCCATGAGTTCGCAAGATCTATGGAATACCGATTGGCTGAAAAAACGCCAGAGCGGGGCGATGGTTGGATGGGCGCAGATCCTGATCACCTGGACCGACTTCTGAATGACGCTTTTCAAAAGAGAAGGATGGTCGACATCGCAATTTACGCGATGATGATCGCCCAAAATTCTTTTTTTGACGGCGACAAGCCAAGATCTCACCGCTTTAATGAACCTCTGCGCGCTGGACACGCTGAATGATCGGCCGCTTGACGATCCGGCGCAGCGGCGTGGTCAGGCCGCATGGCACCAAGAGACCGAACCGCCGGTATCGCCTGAGCGCAAATGCTCGGATGACGAGTATCGTTGTTCTTGCTTGGGGGAAAGCGACGTCTTGGTCTTTGATCCTGAAAAGCGACCCAGCCCATGAATTCAAAATAAAGTTGGCCGGTCTCGTCTCCTCTATGCGCTACCAGAAAGAGCGGGCGGCTCAAGATTACCGAGATCTCCTGGCGCAGTTGCGCCGGATCGAGGTCGCCCGACAGCGCGGCAGCGACATCCAGGCATCTCGCGTGATTGATCTGGCGAAGCGATTGGAAGCCGCAGGCCGCTATCTGACGCCCGCGCGGCGCGCCGAGATTGCCGCCACCATCTCGGCAAGCGGTGCTTTCCTCATGAGTGAGGCTCAGAAGGCCGCACGCCGCGCGCGTCGGCAGCGGCGGTCGGCTTGTGCAGAGAAGAAGGCATCATGACTTCCATCGAGTGGACCGATGAGACCTGGAATCCGGTAGCCGGGTGCTCCATCGTCAGCCCTGGCTGCACGAATTGCTATGCCATGCAGATGGCATACCGCCTCGAAGCCATGGGGAAAGAAAAATACACTGGACTTACCCGCCTCTCCGGCGATCGTCGAGTTTGGACGGGCGGCATAAGAGAGGCGGATGAGCATCTTGCAATACCACATCGCTGGAAAAAACCGCGCCGGATCTTCGTCAACTCGATGTCTGATGTTTTTCATCCTGCGGTCTCCGAAGAATTCGTCGGTCGCATCTGGCAGGTCATGCGTGAAACCCCACGCCACACCTACCAGATCCTGAGCAAGCGACCAGAACGGATGAAGTCAGTCGTTGCCGGTTTCGGTGAGCCTCTGGGAAATTTGTGGCTCGGCACCTCAGTCGAGAGCGCAGCCTATGCGGATCGGATCGACCATCTGCGGGCCACCCCGGCAGCAATCCGGTTTATCTCGTTCGAGCCATTGATCGGCCCGGTCGGCAGGCTCGATCTCACGGGCATCGATTGGGCAATCGTCGGCGGGGAGAGCGGCCCGGATGCGCGACCGATGCACCCTGATTGGGCGCGTGCGATCAGGGGTCAATGCAAAGACCAGGGCGCCGCTTTCTTTTTCAAGCAATGGGGCAGTTGGCTCCCAATTATTGATTGGGATTTGGACGGAGAAGAACTCGACACCCATTACGAGAAAGATTCAAAGATAAAAAACATATTTATGGATATGAACGAGATCGGTGGACAGGATTCATATGGCTTTCATATTGGCAGTCTTCGTCTGCACACTTTCGAACGCATGAGCAAGCGTGCCGCCGGTCGTTTGCTCGACGGCCGAACCTGGGATGAATATCCGGTGGTACAGAGATGACCGGAAACTCAAATCTTCGCGTCATATCCTTGGGAGCCGGTGTGCAATCGACAACGATTGCTTTAATGGCAGCAGGCGGTGAAATCGGGCCGATGCCGGACTGCGCAATATTCGCAGATACGGGCGATGAAAAGCGTGGGACTTACCGTCACCTCGACTGGCTTGAGACTCAGCTCCCCTTCAAAATAGTTCGCGTGCGGCGCAGTGACCTAAGCCTATCTGAAAGTACCATCATGCTATACCGCGACGGGAGCGGCTTTGATCAGACGCCTCCGTTTTTCTTTCCTGGCGGAATCCTGGCGAAGCACTGTTCCAAGGAGTGGAAAACGCGCGTCGTGATCAGGAAGATCCGGGAGATGCTAGGCGTGAAGCCGGGAAAACAGGCGAAGGGTGTTTCCGCTGAAGTCTGGATGGGGATCAGCCGAGAAGAAGCACACCGCATGGCACCATCCGAGGCGCGCTGGATAAAGAATTCATGGCCGCTTATCGATCGCAACATGCGTCGGAGCGATTGCCTCCGCTGGCTCACGAATAACGGCTTTCCAATCCCACCACGTTCCTCCTGCGTCTTCTGCCCATATCAGTCTGACCAGGAATTCGCGGACATGAAGAAAAACCAAGACGACGATGATTGGCAGCGGGCTATCGGGTTTGATGAGGCCATCAGAGACGGCGGAAACGGTACCACCGGGCCCTTATTCGTGTCGTCCCATTGCAAGCCGCTTAGGATGGTTGAGTTCGACAGGCAGCCGAGCATGTTCGGCAATGAATGCAGTGGGGTTTGCGGTGTTTGAGGCGGCACGGGAAACCCTCGTGTCACCGAAGAAGATCACCTTCGGTTCGGTCTGCTCCGGCATCGAGGCGGCGAGCCAGGCATGGCTACCGCTCGGCTGGGAATGCGCCTTTGTGTCAGAGATAGATCCCTTCGCGTGCCACGTCTTGCACCATCGGCATGGCGCATCGCGACCGCGATCCATGCCGTCGCCGGACGAGGCTGGGATAAGCGCCGATGAGAGCAAAGCACGGATCACCGCCATGAAGGCAGTTGCACATCTGCCCGAGTATGCTCCCGGCTGTAATGAAGCACGGCTTGCGAATGCAGGCGATTTTCGGACGATCCAGAAAGGCGATTATGAAGCAATCGATGTACTCATCGGCGGAACTCCCTGCCAAAGCTTCAGCACGGCCGGACTGCGTGCAGGACTCAATGACGGCCGAGGCAACCTCGCCCTCGAATTTCTTAGACTGGCTGAACGCCTCGCCCCCGACTGGGTCGTTTGGGAAAACGTCCCCGGTATCCTGTCATCCAACGGGGGACGGGATTTTGGCGCCATCGTCGGGACGCTGGGGGAACTCGGGTATGGTGTCGCCTACCGAATCCTGGACGCTCAGCACTTCGGAGTGCCCCAGCAACGCCGTCGCGTCTTCGTTATCGGACATCGTCGTCACTGGGCCTGTGCCGGAAAAGTATTATTTGAGCAAGCGAGCTTCGGGCGGGATTCTGTGCCGTGCAGAGAAGAGGGGGAGACGGTTGCCGCTCTTACTGCTACAGGTGTTGGGGCGTCAGGCCCAGACGACAACCAAGCACAAGCAGGACACCTAATTGTCACTGGTTATCGGACGACAGGTAATGATGGCATTTATTGCACCGGCGATAAGATAAATTCGCTTACGACAAACACAGACAGAACGTCTCATCTCATTGGATTCCACGATGGCGTGGATCACTCAGATGACATGGGGCTGAGGGTTCGGCGGCTCATGCCAGTCGAATGTGAACGCCTTCAAGGCTTCCCTGACAATTACACCATGGTTCCCTACAAGAGCAAACGCGCCGATCAGTGCGCCGACGGCCCGCGCTACCGCGTAATCGGCAATTCGATGGCCGTCCCAGTCATCGAATGGATCGGTAAGCGCATCGAGTGGGTGATGCGCAATCAGCAGGGAAAGTGGAAGGCATCATGACGGATAGAACAATACCCCACGACCCCGGCGGCAAGGTGACGATGGCGGTGCGGCCGGAGATACGGTCACGATGTGTTTTCTCACCATGCTCACGTTACCGCTATTCGCTGGAAAGGACGTGGGACGAGCGACCCGCTGTTCTCGTGATCATGATGAACCCGTCAATGGCAACGGAATCAGTTGATGATCCCACCGTCGCCAAGGTCACGCGCATGGCGATGCGCTGGGGCTACGGCTCACTGCTGGTCGGCAATGTCTTTGCCTATCGGGCAACCGATCAGGCGGTGCTGGCACAGGCATCGGACCCTATCGGCCCGCATAATGATTTCTGGCTCAACACGATGGCGGAGACGGCAGAGAGGGTTGTCTTCGCCTACGGCCAGCCCAAAGCGAAAAACCTCCGATCGCGCGGGCTCGAAGTCGCGCGCACGTTGATAGCGAAGGGTATCGAGCCTCACGCGCTGCGCCTCTCAAAGGATGGGACGCCATATCACCCGCTTTATCTCAGGGACGATACGGCTCCGACGGAATGGTCACCAAGATGAAAAATGATGAAAGAGCAATTGCAGGCCGTGTCGTCGAAAATCTGGCTTTGGAAGGCTGGTCTCTTTATCAAGAAGTGCCGGTCGCTGCCTTACTCGATAAGCAAACTACCCGTGGTTTGACCGAGAGACATCATGTGCCTTGGCAAACGGTATGCGATATCGTTGCCATCAAAGGCTCTTTGGCAATGGCCGTAGAAGTCAAAAAAAGTTGGTCTCTGGCGCTTATCGATCAAGCCATAAGCTGGACCGCCATTTTCCCACTCGTCGCAATGGCCGTACCCGACGTCGCTGGATCCAGCCAGCATATTAGACTTAAAGAACACTTGAGAGAGCATTTCAAGATCGGACTTTGTGCCGTAAGCCAAAATCATTTGTTCTGGCGATACCGCCCCCAGCTTTTGAGACATAATATTCAATTTGCTCCATCGCTCAAATCTATTTTGACTGAATCGATGCAAACTGTATCGCAAGCCGGTTCAGTCAGTACGTATAGGCAAACGCCGTACCAAAAAACTATGGAGATTGTACGTTCATTACTTGCCGAAAAAGGCCCCATGAAGATTTCTGATCTCATGTTTTATTTGGATGAAAACGCTCTGCATCATTGGAGTAGCAAATCTTCAATGAAAAGCGGTCTTCTGGCCGCTATAAACGATTATGAACCTGATTTAGTCAGGAATAACGATATGATTTCTTGGCATCCTCAATTTTGCAAAAAAAGTGTTGATTACATTAATCATATTATTCGGCGACATCCCTCAGGCGCTGGGGACCAACCTATGAACACCGAAATCAAGATCGGCCATCGGACAAATACAGAATCGCCAGATCAAATAGAGGGCAGGCCATGAAAAATCCCATTAAAGAGTTGCCACCTTTGGCAAACCTCAATTATTTATCATGGTCATGGCATAATAGCATCGGCCGTCAGGATCGCCTTCGATATGCCGCACAATATGTCATCTGTATTATGGAAGAAGAGGAAAATTCTGAGCCAATACGGCTTGCCATAGCGGCTATAGCAGAGCCAGAAATCCTGACTACGCTACTATCCTCAGATCCTAGACAAGCTGACTGGATCAGACTGGTCGGCAAAGAGGCTGAACCAGCTCAAGCCTTTTTTAAGATGCGTGTAGAGGCACTCAATAGTGAATGGCGATCAGTTTTCTCGCAATTGATTGCATCCGGGCAATTGGCCGAGATGAGTGGTGGATCATGGAGGCGAGGCGATTTTTTCAGTGCTGCGGGGCTTGATCTGAATTCTGCCCACGCCCAGCGCGCTACCTTCGCGATGCAGGTCGTAAAAGAATTTTGCCGGTGGGTGAGCGCCTTATGAGCATCGAGACTATCACCGTCCACACGATCGGCTTCACCCAAACGTCGGCCGAAAGCTTCTTCGAACGGATCAAGCGATCGGGCGTCAAACGGGTGCTCGACGTGCGCCTGCACAACACGTCCCAGCTTGCCGGGTTCGCCAGGGCCGATCACCTGAAGTATTTCCTGCGGGAGATCTGCCTGGTGGATTACCTCGATGTGCCGCTGCTCGCGCCGACGGATGAGATGCTGAAGGGGTTCAAAGTCGAGGGCGGGTCGTGGGACGAATACGCCGACCGCTTCATGGGCCTGATGGCCGCCCGCAAGATCGAGACGGCCTTGGGGCCGGATCTTTTCGACGGGGCGTGCCTGCTCTGCTCCGAGCCAGAACCGCATCACTGCCATCGCAGTCTCGTGATGCGCCACCTCATCACGAATGCAGTATGGGGCGGACGGCTCCGTGTCACGCATCTTTAGTGCAATAGCCGAAAAACTTTTACGGTCGCCTACCTTTGGCAGCCTGACTTTGGAGTAGAAAATGGAACTCGCTAAAATAGAAGATGGTTTCATCGTTATTAGGGTTGCCATTGGTGTGCTTTGTGGGCCGGCAATTTCAGTTATCGAGGCGCATTTCCAGCAGACTGTCGACGCATCTACCTTCGATGCCCAAGAATTCGCAAAAGATCTGTGCGAAGAACTTAATAGCGAGGACGATATCGGTGACACACCAATTACCCGGCTAATTGAAAAAGCATGCATTTCATTAATTGAAAACGGAGGTTTTGCGTAAATGGAAAATAATCAGCAGGCCTGCATAACCGTAAAAGATTTTTGCGCGCGGATGAGCATATCGGCACCCACATTCTACCGGCTACTCAAAAAGAAACAGATTTCTGTCTTAAAAATTGGCGCAAAGACCTTGATTGAATCGGTCGAGGTCGATCGCTTCATTGAGCGCTGCCGGGTTAAGAATGATGAGCAGAGCAGAAAGCGTGCCTAAAGCGCGCTTGCGCAAAATTCGGCCCATGCGCCCATAAGGTCGCGGCGCTTCTTCAAAAGATCACCCCGGCGATAGGCTGCCTCCACCTTATCGCTTACCGTATGGGCAAGGGCCATCTCTGCAACGTCGGGATGGAAATCGGTCTCCTCCGATGCCCAATCCCTGAATGTCGACCGGAACCCATGTGCCGTCAGGTCATCGCGGTTGAGGCGTCTAAGGGCCATGAGAAGGGCCATATTCGAGAGGCGGCCCCGGCTTCGACCGGGAAAAACGAACTCATTCATCCGCAGAGCCGACAATCGTCGTAGCAGAGCTAAGGCCGGTTCGGCCAGCGGTATGCGATGCTCCCGCCCTGCCTTCATCCGATCGGCAGGAATCGTCCAAATCTTTTCGTCAAGATCGATCTCATTCCATAGCGCCCCAAGCGTCTCACTCGTTCGGGTCGCCGTCAGAATGGCGAATTGCAAAGCCTTCACACCGAAGCCATCGGATGCGTTCAGCAGCAGATAAAATGCAGGTATTTCTTTATAGGGCAGGGCTGCATGGTGCTCGACCTTTGAGATGGAGGCCTTCGCCGGCAGTATGTTTTCCAGGTGGCCGCGCCAGCGAGCCGGATTCTCGCCTGAACGATACCCGCTTGATGCGGCCCAATTGAGTACAACCTCGATCCGACCCCTGACGCGATTGGCCGTCTCAGTCTTGCTCGACCAGATCGGCTTGATGATGGCAAGAACCTGCTCAACAGTCACGTCTTGAACGAGGCAATCCCCAATCGCCGGATAAACGTATGTTTCGAGCGTGGATTTCCATTGCTTGATATGAGTCGGGCTGCGCCAAGCAGGTTCATTGAGGGCTATGTATTGCTCGGCGCAAGTTTTGAAACTATGTCCGGTCTTTGCTTTTTGGCGCTCGGCACGCGCCTCAATCGGGTCTATGCCATCACGTAATTGAGCATGGCATGCGACAACCAACTCACGCGCTTGCGCAAGAGTAACCCGATCAATGGGCCCCAGGCCCATAACGCGCCGACGGCCCGCAAGCTGAAACCTGAAAATCCAAGATTTTGATCGGCCATCGATCTGCAAATAAAGTCCGTTTCCATCAAGGTAAGTTCCTGGTTCGCTCAGGCTTTGAATACGCTTGACACTGAGTTGGTTACGGACTTTGATTCCCATAAATCACCACCTCTTCCAGCAAAGTGGCAGGTGGCAATATGCCCCTTAAAACCACCCGCCACGCCACTCACCATCCGATTTGATACAGATTGATTGGGGCTGATATCAAGAGATAAAGCATAAGGGCAAAAAACGAGGAAATCCCCCATTTTTTGGCCGTTTTAAGCTCTTTGATAATGAAGGAAATAGAGGATTGGCGGAGGGAGCGGGATTCGAACCCGCGATACGGTTTCCCATATACACACTTTCCAGGCGTGCGCCTTCAACCACTCGGCCACCCCTCCGCAGGGGTTTTTTTGAACAAGACACCTTGTTCACGGGGTGCGGACACTACCCATTTTCCAATTTTATTGCAAGCCCTGATCGCGCAATGCTGCCCCACAGCCCCCAATAAGATTTGCCTTGCCATGACGTCGGACAATTTGCATAATAATTAATAATACGTTAATTATTGATCCATCTCTTCCGTCATTGTCAGAGTGTTCGTCGTTAAATACACCGAGGAGAGCGCCATGATAAGCCTGCGTCAGATCGCCGTTGCATGTTTCATCATTGCGGCCACTTGCGTCTGTTATGATGGGATCAGTGGCTTGCCGACATCCTCAACCGTGGCCGAGTTGTGGATTAAACTATCCCCGACTTCTTTTGTTGCGGTGGCAAATTTAGTTGAAGACCTATCGATGACCTTATGGGAAGGTATGGTTAAGCCGATCTTGACCACATGGGCCTTTGCTTTCTTCAGCGGGCTTGGCATTTTATTTCTCGTGATCGATCTCTTTACCAGCCGTTCCACCAGCAGCAATCGGTTGGCGCAGCGTTCTTAAAAACGGGTACTTTCAGACAGTCACGGCATCGCAATCTTTCGAGATCGGATATTTCACCGTCGGGCACGATCAACCTCAGGCGCAAAATCGGTCTTTATTGCGATCCCAGAGTCGGCTAGCTTTCAGGCATGATCCCCCTTATCGAAGCAGCCCATGTTGAGCCCTCTTGAATCCGACATCTTATGGCTCAGTCTGCGCATCGGGCTTTGTGCTGTTTTCCTCGCCTTACCCTTCGCCCTCATCACGGCCGTTCTATTGGCGCGGGGACGGTTTTACGGGCGCAGTCTCTTGGCTGTCGCGGTCTATCTTCCCCTCGTGCTCCCTCCTGTCGTCACGGGATACGGCTTACTGTTGCTGTTTGGACGACACGGGCCATTGGGGCAGATTCTCGAACGGCTTTTCGGTATTATCGTCGCCTTTCGCTGGACCGGGGCCGCTCTTGCCGCCGCAATCATGGCCTTTCCCTTGATGGTCAGGGCGATTCAACTCAGTCTAGAGGCGATTGACCCTGGCCTCGACGATGCCGCCGCCTCGCTCGGCGCACCGCCCATCGCCCGGTTTTTTACGGTGACCCTGCCGCTGGCCGCACCGGGCATTCTGGCCGGAACCTTACTTGGATTTGCCAAAAGCTTGGGCGAATTCGGGGCCACGATCACCTTCGTCAGCAATATCCCCGGCGAAACGCGGACCTTGCCGTTGGCGATCTATAGTCTGCTCCAAGTGCCGGGGGGGGAGGCGAACGCGTTACGGCTCGCAGGCCTCTCCATCCTCGTCTCCCTCGTCGCGATTCTGGCCGCCGAACTCGTCGGCAGACAGTTGCAAACCCAGCGCAAGGCGTCCCGATGACGGCGTTTCTGTCGCTTGACCTGTGCCTGACACGGGGCGATTTCACGTTGGAGGCCAGCCTCGCCCTGCCGCGCGGGGTCACAGCCTTTTTCGGTCGATCGGGGGCCGGCAAATCGACCCTCGCCCATCTCATCGCAGGCTTCATTCGCCCCGATCGCGGTCGGGTGACCCTTGACGGCATGACGCTTGTCGATCGGGATCGCCATACCTTCGTCCCGCCCCATCGCCGTCGCATCGCCGTCGTGTTTCAGGATGCACGCCTGTTCCCGCATCTCTCGGTCAAAGGCAACCTCGCCTATGGGCAATGGTTTCGGCGCAGCACCATCGATCCCGATCGGATCATCGCCCTGTTGGGACTAGCCCCCCTCATGGGACGCAGGCCCGCCACCTTGTCGGGGGGCGAGCGTCAACGGGTGGCGATCGCCCGCGCCTTGATGACGGCCCCGGACTTGTTGATTCTGGACGAACCGCTCTCGGCGTTGGACCTCGCCCGCCGGGAAGAAATCCTGCCGTATCTCGATCAATTGAAACGGGAATTTTCCCTGCCGATGATCTATGTCAGTCACGCGCTCGACGAGGTCGTGCGGCTTGCCGATCATCTTGTCCTGATCGAGAATGGCCGGATCGCCGGATCGGGGCCGATCGCAACCCTTCTCCCCCAATTGGCGGGACTTGGCACCGGGTTCGATTCGGGGGCACTGCTCCGGGCACAGGTCACGGCCCTCGCCCCCGACGGCATGGCGCATCTCGCCTTTGACGGCGGCACCTTACTGGTGCCGGGCCGCACACTCACCCTTGGGCAAAGCGTGCGGCTGCATTTACAGGCCCGCGACGTGGCGATCGCCCTCGCCCCGCCCGTGGGGATCAGCATCCAAAACGCAGTGCCCGCGACCATCACCGAGATCATCCCACGCGATGGGGCCGCAGTCGATGTCCGGCTCGCCTGCGCCGACACTATTCTCGTGGCCCGCCTGACCACACGGGCCGCCGACACGCTGAAACTCCACCCCGGGCTTTGCGTCTGGGCCCTGATCAAGAGCGTCGCCCTCGAACCGGCACAGGGGCGGATGATCTTATAGCGTAAAGGCCTGTCTCCATCACGCTACACGGAAATTAAATGATGAACGAAGGGATACTGTTACCGTTCCCCGCGTCCTGTCTGACCAATGACCCTGTCACTTGCCATCTATAAGACCATTAGATTACGGAAAAACTAATGATGATTACATATATCATTCAAGAATATCCAAAAAAACTTAAAATAGTTTGAATAATTTTTATTTAATTACATATAACTAAAGCATTGATGATCGATGAACAGGACATACTATCAAAAGCAGATAAGCAGTCCCTTCAAGTGACTTTGGTCAGATCGTTCCATCATAGAAAAATTCGCACGACGGCGCAAAGAATGGGTAATCGATAAAATACTCGATTTTCCATCTGTCATATATAAGCATTTTCTGAGACCACGAGCCATCCACGCCTTCTCTTTATAAAAGAAATATAACCTCTGACTAAATTTTCACCCACCCATCATATGGATTATAAAATGAACCCAACAATGCAACAATACTTAAAAGAAGGAAAAATTCATGATTTAAGCAAGGAAATTATATCATCCATTAATGAAAATAAAATCATAGAATTAATAGAGATTTTCATAAATTTATTAATTGAAAGAGAAATATTTTTTTATCATCAAGAAGAATTTTTACAAATAAAAGAAGAGAAATTTAATTTTGAAAAACGTTCAAACCTGTTCAATAAATTAAGAATTCATTATTTGCATGTCAAAAGGCAAAAAATATAAACATATTTGAGGAAAATTTAATTCTATTTCAAGAAAATTATGTAAAACTTATAAATAATATTAACAACAACACATATAAATATGACAACGATGTCGTTTTTTGGTGTCTGGTTTGCTTATTTGGAATCATAAATTCACTACCCAACACACAAAAAAAATTAGAAATATTGCGAATCGTATCAAATACATTTTTTTAAAACACATCCAGTGTATGTCGTTTTTTGTTATTGACAATATTCGATGCATATATTTCCTTAAGAAAGGAAATATATGCATCTTTAAAAAATACCTATTGGAGTCATTTCTATGGAAAATCCCGATATTTATAACTTGAGAACCACCATAAAAAATAAAGACGATTTTTTAATTTTCTTATCCGCTCTCAATCAAGACTTTATGAAAAATAATGCCGAATGGGAAAATATAACGATTGATTCCTTTCTAGAGGCAATGCATTCCTGGATAGAGTCAATGGAAAATTATTATAAAAATACCGACCAAGACATCAAAAACATTCCCATGTGGCGGCTATTTGCCGATATTCTTCTAGCATCCAGGATTTATGAGTAACAATCGTCATTTTACACACCGACAAGCGGGAATGCCACACCCTTTACCTGTCCCACAAATACCCCCCCCTGCAAAACCGAGACTAGGGCCCCAGCAAACTGCCCAGGTGATTCCCGGCAATCACGGCCGCAAGGCACAGGATGACCGACAAGGCAATATTGGCGCAGGCAAGGCCGAAGGCCCCGTTCTGCACCAACATCAAGGTTTGCAGACTGAAACTCGAAAACGTCGTGAACCCGCCGCAGATGCCGACCATGACGAATTGCCGGGCGGCTTGCCCCGTCGGCCAGTAACCGTCATGGGCGGTTACAACCGAAAAAAGGCCGATCACGAAACTGCCTGCGACATTGATCGCAATCGTCCCCCAGGGCAAATCCATCGGCCAGAGGCGCGCCGCCGTCACAGCACACCAATGCCGGGCCATCCCGCCAAGTGCGCTGCCGAGTGCAATCCAAAAATAGGCCCCCATGCCATCCCCTTTGCCACGCGCCGCCAAGCGTAAAACAACCCCGCCCAACACGCGATTGGGCGGGGCAAACCATCAGAATATCGTCAGGCGATCGACAACCGCCTTAGACCCAAAAAAACCGTCCTTATTTGGCGGTGGGTACCGGTTCGGCGGCCTTCGGGGTCGGGACCACGCTTTTCACCGCGTTATTCACCTTTTCCGTTACGGTTGACCCGGCTTTTTCCAGGGTTTTTTGCGGGGCTTTTTCAGCCGCCGCCGCTTTTTCAGCCGCAGCGGCCGCCGCATCATGCACCGGCACGGTTTCGTGATGCATCTTATGTTGCACCGCGTCTTTGGCCGCAGAGACCTTATCGCCAACCGTCTGTTCTACGGCCTTGCCGGTTTCCTTGGCCTTTTCCGCCACCGTTTGCTTGGTAGCGGTCACAGGCGTTGCCGGACTTGCCGCTTCGGCGACCTGCGTCAGGCCCTTTGCCGACGTCGCGGGCACGATGGCGGCGTGAGGCTTGCCGACCGGGATCATTTTCGGACCCGTGGCGGCCGGTTCCGCCGGTTTGGCGGCGTCGGCGGGCTTGTCCGTTTTGACACCGTCAGACTTGGTACCCTCAGACTTGGTACCGTCAGACTTGGTCACGTCCGCCTTTGCGATTTCCGGCTTGGCGGGATCGGCCTTCGTCGCATCGGCTTGCTTGACGTCGGTCTTGTCCCCATCGGTCTTGGTCGCATCGGTTTTGGTCGCATCGGCCTTCACCGGGTCCGTCTTAACCTTGTCCGCAACTGGCGTGCCGGTGCTCAAGGCTTTGACGACAGGCTTCGGTGCGGGTGCCGTATCGGCCACGGCAAGACCCGGCAGCGTGCCGAATGCCAAGAGACCGACGAGAACGACAGAGCGGTGCAGAATGGTGAATGTGGCAGCCATGATTGGTCCGTCCATTTGAAAGTCCGTCCCGTGGATGGGACGCACTGATAACGCGTGGGGTGTGGAAAATAGTCCGCGGCAAATTCAAGGTCTTATCATGGCGGAATTTTGGTCGCAACCATAGGGCATTTTTCGGATCAAGCGCCCAGACTTTTCAAAAATTTAGAATGTTTTGATCTAATTTATTAGGATTTTCCGACATAATCATCTGTGGCATACCGAACGCATCACAACGCCCCCCACACCACAAACCAGATGAGAAGGTATGCATCATGACATCCACCACCCTCTTCCACCCCGCAACCCCAGCACAAACCGGGCTTACCGCCGTAGGGCCGCTTGTCGGGCGGCTGTTCATCAGTGCGATTTTCCTGTTGTCGGGTTTCAGTAAAATCACCAATCCAGCCGGCATGATCGGCTATATCGCGGCGGCGGGCCTGCCCTTTGCGCCGGTGGGATTGGGGCTTGCCATCGCGATCGAAATCCTGGGCGGCCTTGCCCTCGTCTTAGGATATCGCACGCGCCTCACGGCTGCGCTTATCGCCGTCTTCACCCTGGCGACGGCTCTCCTGTTCCACAATAACCTCGCCGATCAGAACCAATTCATTCACTTCTTCAAGAATATCGCCATCACCGGTGGCCTCATGCAGATCGTCGCCTTTGGCGGCGGCCGGTTCAGTCTCGATGCCCGCAACCGGGCATAATGGGGTTTGAGATAGTCGCCGGTGTCTCTAGGGAACCGGCGACGCCTCAGAAGCGATCGTCCGCGCCGCAAAGCGGGACAGGTGACCGGCGGTCAGTTCGACGCACTGGCACAGGCGATTTTCTTTCTCCGGCCAGGTTGCGCTGTCAAACTCGTGGCGCAACGTCCCCGCCAGATGGGCGAGGCGGAACCCGCCGATGATCATGGCTTCGCGCCGCAACTGCAACAGGGCGCGCTTCACCGCCGTCCCATCGTTGCTGCGTGCCGCCTCCATGGTCTTCTGCAGTAAGCTATCGCTCACCGTTTTAAAATAACCGCAGGCCCGTTGGAACCGATGGTCGCCCTCTTCGTCCTGCAGCCGGGTCAAGAGAACAAGATCCAGAAAATCGCCAGCCGCCCCCGGGTCCAACCGCGCGCCATGCACCGCCTGCAGTGCGTGCGCGGTCGAGGGCCCAACACCGGCCGCCTCTTGACCGGGTTCGTCGATTTCGGCGCAAATCGCCGCAATCACTTGGCCGAGACGAACGCGATCGATCGGTTTCGACAGATAATCCGTCATCCCACAGGCCCGACACCGTTCCGCATCGCCTGACAAAGCATTGGCCGTCAAGGCGATGATGGGAAGCCGACTGAAGGCGCCACCCAGACCGCGGATAATTTCAGTCGCAGCGATGCCATCCATTTCCGGCATCTGAATATCCATCAAAACCAGATCATAAGGCAGGCGGCGAATGGACTCGACCGCTTCGATCCCGTTGGCGACCACATCGACCCGATGGCCCATCCGGGTCAGAATTTCCTGGGTCACACGCTGGTTGATGATATTGTCTTCCGCTACCAAGATCCGCAGGCGCGGGACGTTTGCCTCGGCCAATGCTGGGGCGAGGGCGGGTTCGCCCCCCTGACGCAAAACCGTACAGGCCAAAAGCCCCTCATAAAGGGCCGATGGTTTCACCGGCTTGACGATTACATGATCGGCACGCTGATCGCGCGGCCCGGTTACGACCGAAGAAAGCATCACCAGGATATGAAGCCCCGACCCGCCCTCGGTCTGGCGCAGATCCTCGAGGAGCCGCCACGTACGCTGGCCCGGCAGGATCTCATCCGTCATCAATATCTCGAAGGGACTACCCGACTGGGCCGCAGCCGACACGGTCGCCGATAGCTGGCTCACATCGTCGAGTACCGTAACATGCATGCCCCACGACGCGATCTGTTGCTTCAACAGGCGCACCGCAATGGTCTGATCGTCCAGCAACAGCACCCGTCGTCCGATCAACGCTTGGTCGACACTGCGCGGGGTGGCCTCCGGTGCCAAAGCCAAGGGGATGGAACACCAAAAACGACTGCCGCGGCCCACCGTGCTTTTGACGCCGATTTCCCCCCCCATCAAGGTCAATAACCGGCGACAAATGGCAAGACCGAGCCCCGTTCCGCCGAAACGCCGGGCAGTCGAAGCATCGACTTGGCTAAAAGTTTGAAACAAGCGCGGCATCGCCTCGTCCGGGATACCGATCCCGGTATCGTGCACCGTGATCAACAAGGCACCGGCCCGCGCCGGATCGGGCACCAGTTCGACCCAGACCCCGCCGCGTTCGGTAAATTTCACTGCATTGCTGACGAGATTGAGCAAAACCTGCCGCAGACGGCTGATATCCCCGATGAACCGGGTATCGACCGCAGGATCGAGATAGCAGGCAAGCGCAATCCCCTTCCCTACCGTCTGGGGGGCGGCAATTTCAAGCACGCTTTCGATCAAATCGCCCAAAGAGAAGGGGGCCTGTTCCAATTTCAGGTGCCCTGCCTCCATCTTGGAGAAATCGAGCACATCATTGATGACCGCCAAGAGCGCATCGCCGGAAATCCGAATGATCTCGGCATAGCGCCGTTGCTCATGGGTCAGCGGCAAGTCGAGCAACAGGCCCGTCATCCCAATGATGCCGTTCAAGGGCGTGCGGATTTCATGGCTCATGGTCGCCAGAAAATCCGATTTGGCCTTGTTCGCGGTTTCGGCATCGTCCTTTGCCATGGTCAATTGCTGTGCCGCTAGGCGGTCTTCCGTCACATCCCGGATCGTCACCAATTCGCCCATCGGCTCGCCGTCATTGGTTTGAACCGGATACCGGTTTTGGACCAGGATCCGGCCTTGGGCCGAAACGGCTTCGCGGACATCGCCGTTCACCTGCCATAAGAGCGTGCGTTGCAGAAGATCGAGACCCGACCGGCCGACCGACAGGGACGCGATATCGCATAAATGGGCGACGGCGGGGTTGGCATAGACGATCTCTCCCTTCTCATCGACGAAGAGAACGCCAAAATCCATAGTCGACAGCAAGGCCACAAGACGTGAGCGTTCCTCCCCTAAGGCTTCGGCGAGATGGGCTTTACTTTCCATTGCCAAAGTCAATTCATCGACCCGCTCGCGCACGGCGCGGGACATGGTGTTAAAGGCGGCACCCAAGCGCCCGATTTCATCATCCCCCTCAAACAGCGTCGGTTGATGATATTCGCCGTCGGCGATCCGTTGGCTTGCCTTGGCAAGGCGGCTGAATTGACGGGTCAAAATCGACCCGAGCCAGACGAACAATCCGGCCGACAAGACCAAGGCCGCGATCGCGATCGCGATGTTTTGGATCATCAACGCCCGACGCGCCTTCAGGACATAATCGAGATTGAGCCCGAATTGCAGACGACCCACCGCATCGGCCCCGGCCAAGATCGGGGACGATACGTCATAGCGATAAAGCCCGGCCTTTTCGGTCAAAGCCAAGGCAGGATCCGGCGTCGGCAACGGTTTGTCGGGCGCCCAGCCGCTCACCGCAATCAGCCGACCGGAAAGATCGATCACGGCGACATAATCGAGCCCACGTCCGACCCGGCTTTCGGTCAAGATCGCCCCCATCGTGGCATAATCGCGCTGAACAAGAGGGGCCACGAGGGCGGCATTCAAGATCGGGGTCAATTGACCGGCATAGATTTGGGTTTGTTTGGTCAAGCTTTTTTCCAGCACCCGCACGCTATTGGCGACGCTCAAGGCCAAGACCACAGTCTCGACCACGATCGCCAAAAACAACAAGCGACCGCGAATGCCGTGAAAGGGCAGGAACCGGCGGATCATGGGGACTTATTCTTCAAGGCGCGCCGGACATCATTGGCGAACGGTTCCATATAATCGAGTTCAGACGGATTTACCGCCCGAAACCCACCCAATTGGGTTGCGGCGAAATATTGCATGCCGATCGCTGAATCGGCAAAAGCATAAAGGGACGCCGTGATCTGCTCAACCATCGCTTCATGCCGCCTATTCAAAAGATAAACCCGCCCCAACATCGTTTGACTCTGATCTAAAATCACGAGGCGCTCGCGGACGGACTCGCTCAACGCCTCAAAATTCGCCGTCGAGATAAAGCCTATCGCCGCCTGATCAGAGGCGAGAAGGTCGGCGACGCTGTCGGCGGCGCTGATGAATTTCAGGCTGGGTGCTACGTGATTGGCCTTCAACCAGGACACCCCCCATTGGGTGACGAGCGAGGTTTCACCAAGACCGATGACGGGCCGCCCCCCGATGTCGCCGGGCCCCATCACCCCGCCATCCTTGGCGGCAACCACGATCGCCTTGAAATCCGCCCGATACGTAACGAGCGGCAGATACCCGGCATCGGTTTGCAGCAACCGCGCCTGATGGCCGGTCGTGATCGCCAAATCATAAGCCTGTTGCAAGGCGCGTTCGGCAAAAATGGAAAAGTCCCGGGCCGTTTGAATTTCCACCAACCCGCCATGGGCCTGTTCGAGCCAGCGGCGCAAGGGGCCATATTGTTCCAGGATGGCCCGCACGCTGGTATGGGGGGCAATCCCGATCAGGAACGCGTCTGCGGTGCGCACCTCAGCTGCGGCAGGTCCAGCCATGAGAAGCGCCCCCAATCCTTGCAACAGGTCTCGCCGCCGCATCCGCCCCCATCCTCGCACGCAAATGCGGTTACTCTCTTTTCACCATAATAAGGAGTCATAAAGGATACTTTCCCTCCGATCAAGTGTGTTCGCCGGGTACGAACTCCTCAAACGAAGAATCCGATAAAGATTGCGTAAAATCCATTTCGATCAACACCATTATTATAATAATTTATGGCGATTTTAAAATTAATGTTTGAACATCACAACACATTAAATTTTATTTTTTTCTTAAAAATTTAATATTTTTATGAATTTACATTTAAAAAATTTCTATAATACTCAACAAAAATTCTTACTAACAATTATTTTAACGTTTCAATATTATTCATCGACATGAGAACCATCCATCATATTCGGACCGCCGATGTTTGCCCATCAGGAAACCGAGGGTCAAAACCGCTGACATTCGAGCGCCCTCACCCGCCCACACCATCGCCGCACACCGGGCAGGCCGGATCGCGCGGCACCTTGACGCGATAGAAACGCGCCTGCAAGGCATCATACATCAACAAATGCCCGGCCAGACTTTCGCCCAGCCCCAACAATTCCTTGATGGCCTCGACCGCCTGCACCGTGCCGATCACCCCGGCCACCGCTCCGAGGATGCCCGCTTCGACGCAGCGCGGCACCGATCCCGGTGCGGGGGGGGCCGGAAACAGACAGCGATAACAGGGCAAGGTCGCCCCTGCATGGGGTTTGAAGGTCGAAACCTGCCCCTCGAACCGCAGCAAAGCCCCCGACACGAAGGGCTTGGCCGCCCGCACACAGGCATCGTTAATCAGATACCGGGTCGCGAAATTATCCGACCCGTCGATCACCAGATCATAGGCCGCGACGAGCCGGTCAACCGACGCCGCCGTCAGGCGTTCGGGGTGGCAGACGACGTGGATTGCCGGGTCAAGGGCGTGGATCGCGGCGGCAGCACTCGCGACCTTCGGATTGCCCACCTCTGCCGTCCTATGGATGATCTGTCGTTGCAGGTTAGAGAGTTCAACCACATCGTCATCAACGATGCCCAATGTGCCGACCCCTGCTGCCGCCAAGTAAAGCAGGGCCGGGGCCCCAAGCCCCCCCGCGCCCACGACCAGCACCCGCGCCGCCAACAGGCGCAACTGGCCTGCCTCGCCCACCGCGTCCAGAATCACATGACGGGCATAACGATCGAGTTGGGCATCGCTAAGCTCGGCATCCTCGGAGTGGGCGGGGCCCATAACGGTCATAGCCCTTCGAAGAGAGCCGTCGACAAGTACCGCTCGGCAAAACTCGGCACGATGACCACGATCCGTTTGCCGGCAAACTCGGCACGGGCACCCACGTCAAGGGCCGCAGCCAGGGCTGCCCCCGACGAGATGCCGACCGGCAAGCCTTCGAGGCGGGCGGCTTCGCGCGCAATCTTGAAGGCCCGATCGTTCGAAACACGGACCACCTCATCGATCAAATCCGCATTCAGGATATCCGGCACGAAACCAGCCCCGATCCCTTGAATCTTGTGGGGGCCGGGGGCCCCGCCCGATAGAACCGGACTATCTTCCGGTTCGACGGCGATCATCTTCAGATGCGGCAAGCGCGCCTTCAAAACCCCGCCGATCCCCGTCAAGGTGCCGCCAGTGCCAACCCCGCTGACCACGGCATCGACGGCACCCCCCGTATCGCCCCAAATCTCTTCGGCGGTGGTCGAACGGTGGATGGCCGGATTGGCCGGATTTTGGAACTGCTGCAAAATAACCGCATCGGGCAATTCCGCCACCAATTGTTCGGCACGACCGATCGCCCCCTTCATGCCTTGTGCGGCCGGGGTCAATTCCAATTCGGCGCCGAGCAGCTTCAGCATCTTGCGCCGTTCGACCGACATGCTTTCCGGCATGGTCAGGATGAGACGATAGCCCTTGGCGGCACAGACAAAGGCCAAGGCAATGCCCGTATTGCCCGATGTCGGCTCGACAATCGTGGTCTCGCCGGGTCGGATCCGCCCCGCCATCTCTGCCGCCTCGATCATGGCCTGACCGATCCGATCCTTGACGGAAGAAAGCGGGTTAAAAAACTCGCATTTTGCCAGGATTTCCGCCTTGACCCCATGGGCATCGGCCAATTTCTGGACCCGCACCAACGGCGTGGCCCCAATCGTTTCCAAAATGGAAGCGTAAATTTTACCGCGAAACTCACCCATGGAAGACATTCCTTCTCAGTCTTGAGAGCAGAGGGCTTCTCTCGGATTTTGCCCTTATTCGAGATGAGAGTAGTATCCACCCGCCGCTTTGCCAAGAGGCGAAGCCGGATCGCGACGATATTTCACTCGAAAATTATGGTGTTTATAAAAATTAACATCCCAATGCGGTATTATCACCGCTCCCTCCTTACCGTCCCGTCGACCCGAACCCGCCCGACGCCCGATCCGTTGCCTGATCGAACCCGTCGACCAGGGTAAAACAGGGCCGCACGATACGGGTAAACACCATCTGGGCAATCCGCTCGCCCGGCTCGATGCGCAGCGGGGTTACCGGATCGCGGTTCCAGGCCGAGATCAGAATGGGCCCCTGATAATCGGCATCGATCACCCCGACGCTGTTCCCCAGCACAAGCCCGCGTTTATGGCCATGGCCGGAACGGGGATAAATCAACCCGACAAGCCCCCCATCCCCGATCGCAAGCGCAAACCCCGCCGGTATCAGCACGGCTTCGGTTTGCGGCATCAGCGTTATCGGGGCCTCTAGGCAGGCAAATAGATCAAGCCCGGCGGCAAGGCTAGACCCCCAACCGGGAAAACCCCATTGCGGCAAACGCGGGTCCAATATTTTGAGATCGATCCCCGTCATGCCGACACCGCCCCATCGGTAAAATACGCGACGATCCGGTCGACGAGGTGGCGGGCCAAAACATCCTTCGTAGCCGATGGCCAAGTTTCGACCCCGTCTTGCGTCACGACGTGGAGGGTGTTGCAATCCCCACCAAATGCCCCGGTACCCGGCGAGACATCGTTAGCCAAGATCCAATCGCATCCTTTGCGCCGACGTTTGGCCTCGGCATGGGGGATCACCGATTCCGTTTCAGCCGCAAACCCGACGACGAGGCGGGGCCGATCCGGGCCGGGAGCGGCCAGACTCGCCAAAATATCGGGATTTTCACTCAAAGCCAGGGTCGGCGGCGGATCGCCGGCCCGTTTCTTCAGTTTTTGGGCAGAAACCATCGTCGGCCGCCAGTCACTGACGGCGGCCGCTGCGATCGCCCCATCGGCCGGTAGGGCCGATCGACAGGCGGCCAGCATCTCTGCCGCCGTTTCCACGGAAACTAAGCGCACCAAGGGCGGCAAGGGCGCATGCAGGATGCCGGGCCCCGATACCAAGGTGACGCGGGCCCCGGCTCTAGCCAGGGCTGCCGCAATCGCCTGACCCTGTTTACCAGACGAGCGATTGCCGATAAAGCGTACCGGGTCGATCGGTTCGAAGGTCGGACCGCTCGTCACCAAGAAGTGACGCCCGGCCAACCGGCCTTGGGCTGCAAAAAACCCGTCGATCGCAGCCAGAATTTCCATCGGTTCCGCCATGCGACCGGCCCCGGTTTCGCCGCAGGCAAGGGCACCGCCATTGGGCCCCACGAACAAGACGCCGCGCGCGGCCAAAATCGCCCGGTTCTGTTGCGTGGCCGGGTGGGCCCACATCATCACATTCATCGCAGGGGCGACCAAAACCGGCTTATCAGCGGCCAAGAGAACGGTGGTCGCAAGATCCCGGGCAAGCCCGGCGGCCATTTCGGCCATCAGATTGGCCGTCGCCGGGGCGACGACGATCAAATCCGCCTCGCGCGAAAGACGGATATGGCCCATCTCGCTCTCGTCGGTAAGCGACCAGAGATCGGTATAGACCTTGTCTTCGCTGAGGCTGGCGACCGACAGGGGGGTAATGAATTCTTGTGCCGAGGCGGTCATGACAGCGCGCACCAAGGCACCGCGTTCGCGCAATCGACGAATGAGGTCGAGAGACTTATAGGCCGCAATCCCACCGGCAATAATCAAGAGAATGCGACGGCCGCCGATAGAATGGATCACCGGGCTCATCCTTCCCGCACGAGATGAAGCGGATGGGTTTTGGCATAATGCATCGCCCCATCGACCCGTGGATCGGGGGCCGGCAGCTTCGCCCAGGGGGCCGATTTGACCCACCGTACGAAGAGGACCACGCCGAACGTGGTGACGAACAGGACCAAATTGATCAAGACCTGTTGGACGATGCCCGTTCCCATCTCGTCAAAGGCGACGCCGCCCAAATCGGCCAGCACGATGCCAGTGAGGAAAACCGACAAGGATTGTTGACCGCACCGCACGAACGGGCGCGCCGCCAGCGTATGGAGCCAATGGATCCGGGGATTGATCAGACTGACCACGACATAGGCCGACGCGATGAAATGGAGATATTGCAGCGGATCCATCATCGTCTTATTGCCGTGCGCCACGATCCAAAGTTGGAGATCCATCCAACCGGGCAGGCTATTGAAAATCGCCGGGACCGTAACCGTCACCCCGAAGATCAAATAAAGCACGCCCCCCCAGAACAGGATCGGATGGGCTTCCGGCAATCTGACCCAGCGCATACTGAGGCTATACCCGGAAAAAAATAGAATCTGCCACGCAAACGGATCGAAAAACCACCCGGCGGGATCGCCCGGCTCGCTCGGCAGGTTCAAAGAGAAATAATTGGTAACCCCCCATAAGAGGAGAGACGTGATCGGCACCAACAAAGGATGGAGACGCGCAATCAGCATCGCCACCGGGATCATGGCCAGCACGGCGATATAGACCGGCAGAATGTCGAGATAATGCGGCACATAGGTCAGGGTTACGACCCGGAACAGGGCGTCGCGCGGGTTGGCGAACAGATAGTCGAGCGCCAAGACATGGGACGCATCGGGCCCCAGCACCCGATCGAGGGTCACGGAAACCGCAGCCACGATCATGATCACGACCAGTTGCGCGATATAGAGTTGCCAGATGCGCAGACAAACCCGCGCAGTACCCAGCCAAAACCCCATCCGCTTAAACACGCCGCCGAACGCCAAACCGCAGGCGTAGCCCGAAACGAAGACGAACATCGTCGCGGCATCGGACAAGCCGAAGCGTGCCGGAATCCAATCGGACAACACATCGCCGCGCGTGTGACTGACCAGAATCACGAAAAGTGCCAAACCTCGGAAAAAATCGAGCCGCGGATCACGCACTTTCTTAGGTTTCACGACGGCCCCTGGCGAGACGTGCTGTGTCAAGATCCCGGCTCCTGCGGCAATCGATTACGCAGCCCTTGATATAGGGGTTAGCATGGTTTTTTCAACCGATAATGACTGACTCCCCATTCCCGGCCCGCGTCGTCGCCGAACAACCCAGCCGTGGCTAAAAAGAACAGCCGCCAACGACCGTACCAAAGCCGCGCCTGCGTACCGTAGACGGTGCGCAGGATCGGCATGATCACATCGTGATGCCGGTCGAAATTCGCCAGCCAATCGAGCGCCGTCTTCTCATAATGCTGACCGTTCCACTGCCAATCTTTTTCCACGGTCAAGATTTCGGGAAACCGATGCATCAGGCCATGGCTGGGCATGATCCCGCCTGTGAAAAAATATTGGGCAATCCAATCGTTTTTATTGCCATGATCGAACGGATAGGGGGTCGAACGATGGGTGAAGACATGGATGAACACTCTGCCATCGTCCCGCAACCAGCTTTTGACCCGGCGCAGCAAGGCGTCCCAATTGGCCATATGTTCGAACATCTCGACCGAGACCACCCGATCATAGGTGCCCTCGGCCTGAAAATGGTTCATGTCTGCCGTGATCACGCGAACGTTCGACAGGCCCCGCACCCGCGCAGTTTCTTCGATATAGGCGCGCTGCGGGGCTGAATTCGATACAGCCGTAATGCGCGACTGTGGATAGTGGCTCGCCATCCAGAGCGTGAGCGACCCCCAGCCGCAGCCCAATTCCAAAACATCCTGGCCATCGATCAAATCGGCATGAGCCGCCGTTTCGGACAAAGCGCGTGCTTCGGCATCTGCCAGGGTGACGATTTCCGGCCGATCGTAAAGACACGAAGAATATTTGCGATTGGGCCCCAAAACATGCCCGAAGAAGGCGGGCGGCAATTCATAATGCTGCTCGTTGGCAGCATCAGTGAACAGCGCAATGGGATTGTTTACCATCGCCTTGGCAAAGGCAAACTCGGCCGCGATCGGGTCCGGTGTCTGGGCGGCGAGTTTCCCCCGGAAGGTGCGCACACGCCAGCGCACGGCAGGAAGGAGCAAGGCATCCGGCAACCGGCCTTCTTCGGCAAGACGATTGGCAAACGAAAGCAGGCTGACCACGTTATTCTCCCTCTTTGCGCGGCGGCCACGGGACGAAGGCGGATGTCTGCACCTGATAGCGACGATACGCATCGCCCCGCGTTTGCACCATGTGGCGTTCAAGAATTGGAATACCCGTTGCCTTCACCAAAATCCAGTACATCAACAAGGGTCCCAAAACCGCGATGAGAGACCAGGAATGTCCAGAATATGGATTGACGGCCATCACCGGATAGGCAAGCCAACCCAGCCATTCGAAAAAATAATTGGGATGACGCGAATAGCGCCATAAGCCCACGGTACACAGACGCGGCGGTGGGGGCTTGCTGGCCTTGAACCGTTTCAATTGCCGATCGGCCGTAGCCTCACCCAAGATGGCACCGCCCAGCAGGATGAGCCCTAAAAGATCTTGCCCATCAAGCGGCCCGGAACGGTGGGCGGCCATAAAAATCGACACGGTCAAGAGAATGGATAACAAGGCCTGAATCTGTAAAAAAATGAACAGACGGATTTGAAACTGTCCACCCCAGGCCGTTCTTAATCCCGCATAGCGTTCATCTTCGGTCCCGTTTTTGACCCGGACCGCAAGATATCCGGCCAATCGAGCAGCCCAGATCAAAACCAAAATCGCGACCAACATCTGGCGCCAGGTGATGGCCGCTTGATCGTCCAGGGGAAACAGGGCAAAGCCGAACCCGATCAGCCCCGTGCCCAAGGACCAGACGACATCGACCCAACCGGCATTCCGTTGATACCATTGGATCACCCAGGCACCGGCCATCGCCAGCACCATGACGCCCCCAAGACTGAAAATAAGGCCGATAAGCGACAGGATCGTTCCCCTTGCGGTGGGACTATGCCCCGGTGCTGCGCAAAAAAAAACCCGCCAAAGGCGGGCACAACGATTGACGACGCAGGCTCAATCGATCTACCGGGGGATCGACAAGCGGAAGCTGGCGACGGATCATATCAAGATAATCTGCCGTCGCCAAATTCAAGAATTCCGTAACAGCCGGGTGGATGCTTGAACCAGCCATTACAAAACCTAGCGCTTTCCCGCGATTTTTACTGAACGGTGACCTTGAGGATCATCTTCGGGTGCAAATCGCAGAGAACCGGGAAAGTCCCGGCCTTGGTGAAGGTGTACTTGGTTTCTTCCCCGCCCTTTTGGAGCTTGAGATCGAAAACTTCGCCTTCTTTACCGATCACTTGGTGCGCGCCCGGATCATCGTTCCGAAACACGACCGTCGTCCCCTTCGCGACCGTTACCTCGGCTGGGGCAAACTCGCGTTTGACCATGCTGACGGTAACGTCTTCGGCATGCGCAGGAGAAACCATCGCCGCGCAAAGCGCGGCGATGGCTGCCAAACAAGACGCAGAAAAGCGCATTACTTGGTAACGATGTCAGCCTTCATCGGGCCGAGGGCGCCGAGGAGCTCACCCTTTTCCTTGGCCGGAACCTTGAACTTGTCAAGGGCCTTGACCAGGTCTTCAACGAGCGCACCGAAAGCGGCGTCGGTGACACCCATGCCCTTATGGGCTTCCTTCATGGAACGGCCGGTGTACTTTTCCGGGCCGCCCGTGGCGGAACCGATTTGGTCGACCAGGTTCTTCTTCAACTTTTCAATGTTGGTGTCTTTGAAGAAGGTGTTGATGCGGGCATCGCCAGCAACGTTGGCGACGAATTCGTCAACAACGGCCTTAACGGCGGCGCCGCCACCGAGACGCTCATAGAGCGACTTTTCGGCAGCAATGGCAGAAGTGGCGTAAACGCCAACGAGGGCAACGGCGGCCACGAGGCCGGCGCGACGGAAGAAAGAAACGGACATTGCGGGATCCCCCCGAGAGTTGCATCCGTGAGCAGATACGGGCCTATCGTCAAAGCGGATGCATTTTTTATCGCGACCTTTCGCGAGACCGAGGAAAAAAAATCTAACACCGTTCCGCAAAAATCAGACGATCGCCCACCAAAAATCCGCAAAAATTGAGGTTAATCGCCATTTTTACGCTTTCAGAAATCCAAAAAAAACAACAGCCATGCGCTATTTAACTAAGCCCAATGCAAAAACAGAACGGCGTTTTCGTGGGCCATGAGCCGACCGTGAACCGTTCCAGCAGGGGCGACATGATGATCGCCAGTACGCAGATGCTCGCCCGCGATCTCGATATGCCCCTCGATGACGTAGCATTCTTCGGTCTCTTCATGGGGATGCCCGTCCAGGACCGAGCCTGCGGCAAGACGCATGACGGCGGAGCGCGCACCGGAAACCGGATCGACCGACAGGAGCTTCATCGACACGCCATCCACGACGCGCAACCAGACCCCCCCCTGTGCCGCCCGGGTGTGCGGTCCTTCGGCATCGGGATAGTCGAGTGCATCGGCAATAGAGTGCCAGACCCCCGCCGGGACCGAAACCGACGGCATTGCAAGCACAAGCGGCATCAGTCGTTCCTGCCACTGCGTCAGCGCATCCGTCAGCCTTTCATCACCGACCGCCCGTGTTTCGACGGCACGGCGTTCAGGCGCGTCGAGGACGCCCAAAACATAGGACGCGACCATGACATCGCCGATATCGTTCCGCTCATTCATAGGATGCCAAACACCCTTTCAATCGAATCAGAGAGCGTCTGATCCATGTTTTGACTGTACCAAGCGGCACATGCATTTTTTGCGCCAACTCCCCATGAGAGCAACCGTAATAATAGGCCAAAAGTATCGCCTTACGATGATGCGCCTCCAATTGGTGCAGACACCGGGCAATATCCAGGGCCTGACCATCTGCCGGAATCACGCATTCTTCGAGATCGGTCATCTCGGACGGCGGCTGCGGCAAAACCCGCAAGCGATCGATCGCAACATTGCGGGTAATCGCCGTCATCCAATGCAGGGGTCGACCGCGCGCCGCCGCATATTGTCCGGCCTGACGCCAGACCCGCAGATAGGCATCCTGCACGGCCTCCGCAGCACTGTCGGGGTTGCCCAGCATGCGCAAGGTCACCGCATAGAGCTTGCGATGCGTCACGCGATAAAGCTCGGCAAAGGCAAGCCTGTCGCCAAGCGCACTCGCACGGATCAGCTCAATGAGGTCATCGTCGGACGGTATGGACAAGGCCTGCCCCTGAAAACCGTTTTGCGGAAAAAAACCGTCTACCCTCTGCTTTTTTGACCGCTTTCTGGCACGAAAACCAGATTGTGCGCGCCCAGAACGCATACCCGCCCAAAAATATTGAACAGGCACCCGACGCCCGCAAGCAACCGGATGCAGCCTCGACCTCGGCGCACGGAAGGGGCGTCCCTGGTCACACCATGATCCGGTTGCGTCCGGTTTCTTTTGCGCGATAAAGGGCGCGATCCGCCTCTTTGATCAAATCCTGCGCCGTTCGGTTGGGGCCGAGTGCCGCAAGACCGCCGCTCACCGTCATCCGAACCGCTTGCGCTTCATTCCGATCGTCGCCAAGATAAAGCGTCGTTTCTTCGATCAGATGGCGCAGGCGCTCCGCCACTTGCAAGGCCGCATCGCGCGCCGTACCCGGCAAAATCAGCGTGAATTCCTCTCCGCCGAAACGGGCGACGATATCGCTGCGCCGGGCCGATTGCCGGATGATCTCCGAAACTTGGCACAAGACCCGATCGCCCGCATCATGGCCATAAGTATCGTTGATATGCTTGAAATGATCGACATCAACGATCAAAAGGGCAAGCGGCACCTGTTGACGGTCGGCGCGGGCGATTTCAGCGGCGAGTGCCAGATCGAAGTAGCGTCGATTGAACAGCCATGTCAAGCCATCGACATAAGCCATTTCTTCCAGCGACCGCACCTTTTCCTGCAAGCTACGCGTCTCATGGTCCAACCGATCCTGTGTCGTAAAATGCGTCACGTTATCGAAATAGGCCGAAAGACCGACTTCCGTCGTCATCATGACGGCTCGCGTCACGCAATCGATAAGGGGCAGGGCATTCTGTCCATGTTCCGCCAACAGCGCCCCCGTGATCAGACTCAGAACCTGATAGCACCCGGCCAGGAAAAGACGCGGACTGACGCCTTGCTCGTAATGATGGTAAGCGAATTTTTGCGCCCGACCGATCGCGGTCGCCATATCCTGGGAAAACAATCCATCCCAATAAGACAACATCCCGGCAATGGCCCGTTGGCGCGTCGCAGGATCAGCGAGAATCGTACAAGCAGTCGGATCGGCACTGAAATAATCATAAAACTCGATGCCAACGCGGTCCAAAACGCCGATAATGATGGGGCGGGCCTGCAACAAGATGGTCTGAGCCTGACCTTCCAATTTCCAAAACTCAATACAGGCATCAAGATCAATCGGGGGGAGCGACTTACTTTTTGTTGTTTTTTCTTCCCCCGGCATATCCGCTATCATTCTATCCTCATAGCATGGGACCCAACACCGACACACCCGCTACCGACCACAGAAACCCTTTCACCCGCTTTTTGCATGGTGATATACAGGCGGTCGTTTTAAACTATACCGCTAATCCTTTCTATCCTCATTTTCTACCAATGTTTGACAACAACCCGTTAACGATACGCCTCCGTCTGTCCCAGGACGCGCATCGCCATGGAAAAGTCCAGCCGATTTCCGCAGCCATTTCCTTATTGCATCGGACGTCCCATGATCAATTTTTCGTCAGATCCGCGCGGATGCCAGATTCTTCGAGCACCCGAAGCCTGCCAACCCCCCTTCGATGCGGCCGTCATCATGGCGAGCCTGCTGCGTCCGAGCCTGGGGCGGGCGGTTCGATCGGTGTTTCAGCAGGATTTTCAAGGGCGTATTCATCTTCTCATCGGGATCGACATCGCCGAGGGCGACCGGCAAATGCTCATCCCTCTGGCCGAGGCCTGCCCGGATCGAATCATGATCACCTTGTTCGATCTTGGCTATTCCACGTCAAAGCGCCATGGCGGACTCTATCCGAACTATTTCGGCGGCTCGTTGCGCACCATCATGAGTTATGCCGCCAACAGCCGGTACCTCGCCTATCTCGATGACGATAATTGGCTGGCCCCGAACCATCTTTCCAGCCTCACGGCCGCCATCAAGGACCATGCCTTCGCCTGGTCGAATCGGTGGATGGTCGAACCGGGCACCGAGTTGCCGATCTGTATCGATCAATGGGAATCGGTTGGGTTCGGTGCCGGACTGTTCAACGAAACCCAAGGCGGGTTCATCGACACATCCTCCTTGATGTTGGACAAGCTTGCCTGCCACGGACTGCTGCCGCTTTGGTCCATGGCAGCCCTTGCCAATGGCGGGGGCGAAGATCGCCTGATCTTTGCCGCCCTGCGCGAGGCCCGTACGAAGGGGCTGACCGGACGCGGCACGGGGCTTGCCACCTGCTATTATCGTCTCCAACCTGATGACGATATGAACCCGATCCGTCAGCATTTATTCGCAGTCAACGGAATCCAGCTACCCTCGGCCCGCCCCCCTACCGCCTCACCCCCGGATCAGACCGCTCAATGACC
>DAISJD010000001.1:0-97733 GCA_036821645.1 Aliidongia sp. | reverse complement strand
CACCATTTCCAACTCAATCGGCTTTGGTGGCAAAGCGTCATGATGTTGCGTGTAATAAACGATGAAACCAGCCAATGCCACATGGCCTAAAACCGACGCTGCAATTGCATAAGCGCGCATAGTTTCAGTGGCTCTGATGAGAGGTTATTTTTGGATTTCTTCAGCGATGAGGCCAACTTTGTAATAGCCCGCATCCTGAAGATAATTCATGACTTCCATCAGCTTGCCATAAACGACACGCTGATCGCAGCGGATGAAGATCCGTTCGGTCTTATCGCCCTTTGAACGGCCATCGACCGTCTGAACGAGACCCCCGAGGTCGGTCTTATCTTCACCAATGAAAAGCGACCCATCCTTTTGAATGGAAATATAGATGGGTTCGACCGGCGGTGGCGGTGCCGGGTTGTCATTGGCCGGCGGCAAATCGATCGGAACATTCACGGTGGCAAGGGGAGCCGCCACCATGAAAATGATGAGAAGAACGAGCATGACGTCCACGAAGGGCGTGATGTTCATTTCGGCGTTTTGTTGGTAGGCGTGGCGCTTAACGCCAAGCCCCCCGCCACCTGTTGACATGCCCATGGTTAGCCGACGACCTCCAACTCACGGGAAACGATCGTGGACAGTTCTGCCTGGAAATTGTCCAGGGTGCCGGTCACTTGGCTGATCTGCCGGGCGAATTTGTTATAGATCATGACGGCCGGGATAGCTGCAAACAGACCGATGGCGGTTGCCAACAGCGCCTCGGCGATACCGGGGGCGACGACGGCGAGGCTGGTCGCCCGGCTGGCCGCGATGCCGATGAAGCTGTTCAAGATACCCCAAACCGTGCCGAACAGACCGATAAACGGCGAGGTCGAGCCGATCGTGGCGAGAATGCCCATCGAGGCGGACAGGCGTTGCATTTCGCCTTCCTGAACGATGGAGGAGGCGACGATCATCCGTTGCAGCAACTGATCGGCCTGGTGCACCGTCACGGTATGACCGCGATGGGTCTGCTGGAACAGATCCCATTCTTGTTTCGAGGCATCCCACATCCGGCTGACGGGGGAACCGCCGACCGACGCCGTGCGCTTGGAAATTTCATCGATGGTGCGACCACCGCGGAAGGCAGTGAGAAACCGCTTCGACAGGCTGGACACGCTGCGCAGGAGAATCGACTTCTCAATGAAGATCACCCATGTGGCGACCGAGCAAAGTCCCAAGAACAACATGACGGCCTGCACGACGATGTCGGCATTGGCGATCATGGCCACGACATTGAAGCGGGCCTGTGTCATCTTGGGCGGTTCCGCCCCTTGCGCCGGTGCGGCCGCATCGGCGGCGGGTGCCGGTGCGGCCGGTGCGGCGGCCTGATCTGCTTGCGCCACTTGAACAATCGAAGATGGCACTGAAGCGTGGGCTGGCATCAAGGCAACGCCAACAACGACAATACCGGTAACCAGCGCGGCCTTCACAGCGCTGCTAGCCAACCGACTCACCTGTGAAATCATCATTCCCCTCGTCACGATTCTAGAATAACTGATGTATAAATGCCCCCCCGGACATTCATACGTCATTTTTGCAAGATCAAGCAGCCTATCTGTGAAACATTATGATAAGCATACCCAACCAAACGAAAGTTTTAATATTGCCCCCAACATTAAAACTGGAATTAAACTGCGTCGGCACCCATTTGTGCGCCGCACAGTGGAACCTTTACCCCTGATCTTACCTCAGTTTGATGTTTAGAGGCCAGCGAGACCTACTAAAATGTCAATTCCGTGATAGCCAATTTTTGGGGCTAGTGAAAGCACCAATTTGACCCGCCCCTTCGAAAGCGGGGACGGCAGTCAATAGCCCCTCAAAAAGCCGATCCAGTGATTCGACCACACACGCGGTGATGGCCATCCCGGCGGACCGAACCCGTACCAAGACAGGTTCTTCACATCTCATGTAATTATATGACCCTGTTTCACCCCGTTTGGGCAAGTCTAATCGTATCGATCCCAGCGATTAACCTTGAAATGGCTGTCGATGACGGGTGTGGCGGGGATGATCAATCATGACAGGCGTGACCGCGGCGACATGCCGGTTTGGAATAAGTGAGTCGCCCAAAGCGCAGATTGTTGACGTGTATTTGATGATCGCGCGTATTGGAGGGCGGCAAATACACCATTTTATACGGGCAAAGCGGCTAATTTGTTGCTGTTACGCAACACCCGGCGACTTCGTACAGCCATAAGACAATCGCACAGTTGTCATCTTCGTAACTTTTCGGAAATGTTAGTAACAGGGGAGTTACAGATAGCCACCGCAGAGCCAAGAGACGCCCGATAGATGCGCCTGTCCTGTATGGGGCGATTCTTTGTGATTCATGTTATTATGGGGGGTCAATCCTTGACGCTGAACAAATACCTCGCCGGATCAGTTGCGCTCGTCGCACTGCTGCCGGTATTGGCTGTAGGCCCTGCCTTTGCGCAAGACGCGCAGACGCAGGTGGCGCAGCAGGCACCGCAACAAGCACAGCAGCCGAAAGCACAGACTCAGGTCATCGAAGTGACCGGGACGCGTATTAAGACCGCTGATGTCGACGTCAAGAGCGCCAATCCGGTTACAGTCATCGGTGCGGAAGAAATTTCGCGTCAACGCGCATCGACCGTTGAAGACATTCTGCGCAAGCAGCCGGCCCTCGACTTTACCGGCGGTATTACGGCCAACACCAACAATGGCGGCGTCGGCGCCTCCAACATCGGGTTGCGCAACCTCGGCCCGACCCGGACGCTGATTCTCGTCAACGGTCAGCGGTTCGTGAACACGGATACGGGCGGGGCCGCCAGTGCCGTGGACTTGAACAACATCCCGGCTTCGTTCATTGATACCATCGAAATTCTGCGTGACGGTGCAGGCTCCATTTACGGTGCCGACGCCATCGCCGGCGTCGTGAACATCAAGTTGAAGAAGAATTTCGAAGGCATCCAGCTCGACGCCGGTATCGGTTCGACCGATAAGAGCGACGGGACGACCTATAATACCGGTCTCACCTTCGGAACGAATTTCGACAAGGGCAACCTCCTCGTCAATATCAGCCAGGATCACCGCGATCCGATTCTCCAAAAGAATCGCGATTTCGCGACCCGTCAGTTTGCCGGTACGGACCAGGAAGGATCGGGCCCGACCTCCGGTCGTTTGCCGGGTCTGTTCGGTCGCACCGGCGTCGACATTAAGGACGTCAACGGCAATGTCATTAAGGCCGGGACGAGTTTCTATGTTTACGGCAATGGCCAGATCAGAAGAGCCGACGATCCGTTCTTCTTGAACAACAAGTTGCCGGGCGTTCTGTTGTTCCCTGACCAGGCGAACCAAGGTGGTCGCGTTCTGTTCGACCTGACCCAAGAACCCTTCTTGGTCGGCGGTTTGGAACGCAAGCAAATCAACTTGACCGGCCATTATGATATCGTCCCGGGCGTGACGGCCGTGTTGGAAGGGTTCTACACGAACCGCACTTCGTCACAGCAATTGAACCCGGAACCGCTCGCCTCCAGCATCACGACCTCGAAATATCCGGGCTTCTTGATCCCGGCGTTCCAGGAAGATTTGCAGGTTTCCGTCAATCCATTGACGGGCGTGCCGACGATCAAGCGCGTCAAGATCCTCGATGCCAATGGCAACCCGATTGCCAACCCCGGCAACCCGTTCGGATCGGACATTCGCGGCGCATCGAGCCGCCGGTTTGAAGGCGGCGATCGTATCTTCAAGCAGGATATCGATACGTACCGTCTGCGTTTCGGCCTCGAAGGCGATCTGTTCGAAAAATATAGCTACGAAGTCGGCTATGCCTATGGTCGGTCCAGTTCGCAGGATCGGACCTTCGGCGGTATCAATTTCGACCATTTGGCCCGCACCACCGGTCAGAAGCCCTGCGGCGCCGACGTGATCAAGGGTTGCCGGATCGTCAATTATTTCGGTGACAGCACGCTGTCGGCCAGCGACATCAACTATCTGCAATACACGAATACCCGGACCAGCAATGTTACCCAGGACTATGTCTATGGTAACATCGGCGGCCCGGTGTACAAGTTGCCGGCGGGTGACGTGTCGGCCAACGTCGGTTTCGAAGTCCGCACCGAAGGCGGTTTCGATTTCCCGGATTCGATCACGGCGCAAGGCGACAGCTCGCAAGATGCCAGCCCCAGCCAAGGTGGTTTCCGCGTTTATTCAGGTTACAGCGAATTGAAGATCCCGGTCTTGAAGGATCTGCCGTTCGTCAAGTCCTTGAATCTCGACGCCTCGGCCCGGTATGACTTCTATACGACGTTCGGTCGGTCCTTGACCTACAAGGCCGGTATCGATTACGCCGTCAATGACGATATTCGGTTCCGCTTCAACCAAGGTACCGGGTTCCGGGCACCGCAGGTTAAGGAATTGGTCGGTGGTCAATTCCAGAACTTCCCGACCATCACCGGTGGTGATCCGTGCAGCACGACCCGTGGTGTGTTTGCCGGTTCGCCTACCTGCGTTGCAGCGTTGCAGGCTGCTGGCTTGACGGCTCAGCAAATTAAGAACTTCGTTCCGGCCGATCCGACGCCAAATCCGCAGATTCCGACCATCAATGGCGGTAATTTGGGGCTGAAGGCTGAAAAGTCTCAGCAATTCACCCTCGGCACGGTTCTGACGCCGCGGTTTATCCCGAACTTCTCGTTAACGGTTGACTATTATAACATCAAGATCCGTAACAGCATCACCACGCTCGGTACTTCTAACCTGCTGGCGACCTGCTACGATCCGAAGATCCAAAGGCAAGCTTCTTGCGCCAAGATCAACCGCGGCCCGACGGGCGACATCTCGTCAGTCATGGATCTCAACACCAATTTTGGGTTTGAAGATACGTCGGGTATCGATGTCGGTGTGAACTATTCTATCGACACGGATAAGCTCGGCCTGCCGAAATTCGGCACGCTCAGCTTCGCCGGTAACGTTAACTACCTGCTGCAAGACAATGTGCCGGACGTGAACAATGTGATCCAGTCTTCTGCCGGCACATTCTCCACCGCCGGTGGCAGTGGCGAACCGCGCTTCAAGGCGTTGCTCGCAACCACGTTCAGCAAGGATGCGTTCAGCACCACCTTCACGTCGCGTTACTATGGCGGCCTGAAGAATGGTCCGACCAATGGCCCGGATGATAGCCGTGGCAACCAAACTGCCGGTCAATATCTGTTCGATATTTCTGCCAGCTACAAGTACAAGAATATCGACCTGACCGTTGGTGTCGACAACCTGTTCGATCGTGATCCGCCGTTCATCATCGACGGTGCAACCAACTCCCTCACGGGTGCTGGCTATGATTACACGGGCCGGTTCGTTTACTTGAAGACGAAGGTTACGTTCTAATTAACGTAGCTTGATAGTGTGACGTGAGAGACCGGCGGCCAGAAATGGTCGCCGGTTTTTTTATTCCGATGCGCCGATAATTTTATGTTTGCGCAGATAATTGCGCAGTTGGTGATATGTGAGATTAAGAAATTCGGCAGTTTTTTTCTGGTTATTGTTGTTTTGAATCAGAGCTGTTTTCAGCAAATCATGTTCGAATGTTTGTAAATACGTCGAAAAATCATAACCTGACGGCGGTAAATCGGGTTTTGATGGTTCTGCGTCTTGTGACGGTTTCGTGTCGCGGCATGCCGGTTTGGCAATGAGGCTGGTGCCGGGCCGCCATGGTGAGGCGAATGGGTCGAGGATGATCTGATCTACGGGCCCGTCCGGATCAGGATTGCGGGCGACGGCCCGTTCGATCACATTGCGCAATTCGCGGACATTGCCGGGCCAGGTATGGGATTTTAGCAGGGACATGGCTTGTTCGGTGAAACCGGCGAAGAAATCCCGTTTCAACTCCTTTGTCATGTTGAGGGCGATATGGTCGGCCAAGAGGCTGATATCGTCCGGCCGTTCACGCAAGGGGGGGATGGTGATCACATCGAAGGCAAGGCGATCCAAGAGATCGGCGCGGAACTTGCCCATCTCTGCAAGGCTCGGCAGATCGACATTGGTGGCCGCGACGAGGCGGACATCGACATGAACGGTTTCGCCCCCGCCGACCCGCTCGAATGTCCCATATTCCACCACGCGCAGGATTGTTTCCTGAACCGACATCGGCGCATTGGCGATCTCATCCAGAAACAATGTGCCGCGATGGGCCAATTCAAACCGTCCGGCCCGGCGCCGCGAGGCCCCGGTAAAGGCACCTGCCTCATGACCGAACAATTCGGCTTCGAGCAAACTTTCACTCAAAGCCGCGCAATTTAATTTAACGAATGGCTGATTCCAGCGCGGTGATAGATAATGGAGCCGGGCGGCAATCAATTCTTTGCCGGTGCCTCGTTCCCCGATGACGAGGACGGGTTTGGCGAGATTGGCCAACAGTGAAACGGAGGCCATCATGGCAACGAAATGCGGGGAACGCCCGATCGGCGTCGGCAAATCCTGTGCGTCAATCGGCATGAAAAGTGGTTTCCTCAGAAATAGCAAAAATCACCATTAGATGGTAAATTATGCTAATTTATGACGATGTGGGAGGCAACAAAACAATAATTCTGTTTGATTACAAAGGTTTGTCATTATGATGTCGTCTGGCACGCATCTTGAATAAACAGGGATATGGGGGCACGTTAGCACATAAAGGAACCGATCATGGGCGTTTTCTCGCGGATTAGCGACATCATCAATTCCAATATCAACGCAATTTTGGATCGTGCCCAAGATCCGGAAAAAATCATTCGTCTCATTATTCAAGAGATGGAAGATACGCTGGTCGAGGTTCGTTCCTCCACTGTGAAGACGATTGCGGAACGCAAGGAATTGGAACGCCGCATCGCCGCGATGCAGGCGGAACGGGATGAATGGCAAAGCAAGGCCGAACTGGCTCTGACCAAGAATCGCGAGGACCTTGCCCGGGGTGCCTTGCAGATCAAGGGGCGTATTCAGCAAGATTTGACGGTGACGGCGCGTCAGCTTGAACAAATCGAAGAGGCGTTGGCGCATCAAAGCGATGATGTCGTAAAGTTGCAGCAAAAACTCGCCGATGCGAAAGCACGGGAGGCAACGATGGCGGCCCGGCATAAGACGGCAACCAACCGGCTTAAGATTCGCTCCACCTTGTATGACGAGCGGGTTACCGATGCATTCAGCCGCTTTGAACAGGTCGAACGGGCCTTGGATGAATTGGAAGGGCGGGTCGATGTCTATGATCTCGCCAAGCCTAAATCCATTGCCGATGAACTGGCCGAGATTGAAGCGGCCGATCAGTTGGACAACGAATTGGCCGCCTTGAAAGCTAAGCTCGCACAAAAATAAAGCGGTTAAAGGGGTAACGTAACATGGTTGTCACGGGTGAAGTGGTGGATTTGGACGGGCTGTGGGCGATTGGAATCGTCTTTGTGGTAATTGTCATGCCGATATGGCTCTTCCTCCATTATGGCTGGCGCTGGAAGCAAGCTCGCCTCCTGACATCCGAAAGCGAAAGTACCTTGGCGGAACTTGTGGTGTTGGCCGACCGGCTCGAAAGTCGCATTGTGACGTTGGAGCGTCTTTTGGATACGGCCAGCCCTGATTGGAGGCGTCAATCATGACACGCAGATCACGGCGGTTTCGGGCCGCGTTTGAACGGGATACGTATGAGGATGTCTATGGGGGCGACCATGGACAGGAATCCTGGATTGGAAAAGGCATCAATCCGATCCGAATTTATCGCGATAAACATCGGGCCAAGATTGCCGGTGTTTGTGCCGGGATTGCACGCTACCTTGATATCAAGGTCAGTATGGTGCGTCTGGCGTTCATCATCGGGGTGTTCGTTTTTTCGCCCGTTATCCCGATCGCCTATGTAATTCTCGCCTTCGTGTTGAAGCCGATGCCGGAACGCCTGTTCAAAAGTCCGAATGAAGAGCATTTCTGGCGCAGCGTGATGGAGACGCCCAATCGGTCCGTGGCCGAACTCAGGGGGCGGTTTCGGGCCTTGGATCGTCGGTTGGCCGATATCGAGACCCGGGTCACGACCCCAGAATATGATCTACGCCAGAAATTTCGGGATTTGAATGGCTGAACCGCCCAGAAGGAGGTCCATCATGCGATCATATTCCTGGGCGTGGCGGTCCGGTTGTATGGGGATCATGCTGCTCTGTACGATCCCCGTCGCAGCCGACACGATGGCCGAGCCTCAGGTACCCGGTTGTCGGTTTACCCTACAACGGTCCGACCCCACCCTCGTGACCGGGTCCGGTATCGTCCGGGAAGTTTGGGTTGTAACGTGTCATCAACCGACTGTGGCAACCCAAAGCCGATTGAGCGGCGGCGGCACCCCGGTAACCAGAACCAATGGGTTCAGTCAAGCGCGTTAGGCGTGGGGTGCTTGCGATCGCCCCTTCCATTGACCGCCGCGACCACGCCAGTAATTGAGGGCGGAACCAAATGTTGCACTGGCATAGAAGAGCGTAATCAGGGGTAAAGCCACAGTCCAAACTGGGGATAGACGATAAAAACGAATTGTCGGCCAAAAAGAAAAACTCATGGCAATCCAGGTAATCATCGCCAAATATTGGGATATCCCCTGCGAAAATAAAGCAAGGTAGGGCGGGACTAAGTATGTCAAAATCAGGCCGAAGAGCGTGCCCACAAGTAATAAAGTAGAATAATGGAGTTGGGTGAAGGCCGTTCTGGCAATCATCGACCAGATTTCTCCCCATCCGGCGTAAATGCGTAACGAATGGGTATCGTCGCTGATGTCGAGCCTGATGCGGCCGCCGCTCGATTTCACGGCGTGGGCGAGGCTGCAATCATCGATCAGCGCCCCCCGGATTGCTTGGATGCCGCCGATACGGTGGAGTGCCGCGGGACGAATGAGGATGCATCCTCCCGCCGCTGCCGCCAAAGAGGATGTTGGATCTGCTGCCTTCTGCGGTGGATAGAGCATGAAGAAAAAGAAGATAAAGGCGGGGATCAGGGCCCGTTCCGGCCAAGTTTCGCAATGGAGCCGCACCATCAACGAGACAAGGTCACGGTCTTCGGCCAGGGCACGGTGCACGAGGTCGCGGACATTATGCCGTCCATGGGCGATGTCGGCATCGGTCAGGAGATAAAAATCGGCCGGTGTTTGATTGGCGCATGCTATCCCCTGACTGACGGCCCACAGTTTGCCGGTCCAACCGTGGGGCAGATCTTGTCCTGTCACAATCGTCAATCGATCCGACGCATCGATGGCCTGGGCTGCGCGCCGGGCGATTGCGGCCGTGTCGTCATCACTATGATCATCGACTAAAATAATCGAGAGCGGCCCCGGATAATCTTGACTGAGCAGCGATGTGATGGCCTGACCGATCCCTTCGGCCTCGTTGCGCGCCGGAATGACGACTCGCACCGCAACGGCTGGGATCGCCCCGGTACAAGGGTCAGGCAACCGGACCCGCCAGAACCATCCATTAAAAAGAAGAAGATAGGACCAGATCAGCCCGGAAAGAATGGCGAGAATGAGAGACGCTGACATAGAAATCCGCTTTTCAGTCCTTGTTTCGACCCTGTTTCACGCAAATCAGGGGATCCCCCCTGATTGCGCTCCGCTCTAGGGGCTTAGAGTGGTGATATCGCTGGTGAGTATGGGCGGATTGGTCAGGGTCCGATAGATGACGCAATAGCGTTCGGTGAGTTTGAGCAGGGTTGCGATCTGATCGGCATCGGCATCGGTTTTTAAGGAAAACCTGAGCCGGATTGCGGAAAAACCGACCGGGGCGGTTTTATCGACGCCGAGTGTGCCGCGAAAATCGAGATCGCCTTCGGCATGGACGGTGCCGCCTGTCAGAGTGATGCCAAGAGCCGTTGCGACAGCCTTCACGGTAACTCCGGCACAGGCGACCAACGCTTCGAGGAGCATATCGCCGGAACAGGCACTCAGGCCGTCGCCGCCGGTTGCCGGATGCAAGCCGGCCTCGACCAGCATCCGGCCGGTATCGACCTTGCAGGTCAGGTCCGTTCCATCGAGACTGCCTTCGGCCGATAGGGTGATGAAGGCGGCGGCCGGGTCGGCCCGGTAACGATCTTTGAGGGGGGCTTGCAGGGCGCGTAACGTGTCGGCTTCCATGATCGGGGTCCTCTTATCGCATCAAGGTTGCCTACACCAACAGAGATGCGCAATCGGTTCAAGAACCGTTTACCGATCGCTGCGGATCCTGTGCAAAAATTTTGAGGATTTCCGCTCTGATTGCCGCACATGCTGGATCTGTCCCATCTCGAGGATGGGTCTGCGTGAGGCGATAGTCGCCGACAATCGTCGTCGGGGATCCGTTTAGGACCAAGATATGATCGGCAAGGATCAGGGCTTCGTCGAGATCATGGGTGACGAAGAGGATGGTTGGCCGGTAATGGGCGGCGATGGTGAGAAGATGGCGCTGCATATCGCCACGGGTGCGCGGGTCAAGGGCGCTGAACGGTTCGTCCATGAGGAGCAGACGCGGATTTATGGCTAGCGCACGGGCCAAGGCGGTCCGCTGTGCCATGCCACCCGATAGGTGTTTTGGCAATTTATCGGGCACATGGTGCAGTCCCATGATGTCGATGGCGGCGGTGACGGCGGCATCCCGGCGTTTTTTATCCATCCCCCGCAACCCGAACCCGACATTTTGTGCGACTGTCAGCCAAGGCATCAGGCGCGGCTCCTGGAAAACCACGCCCAGATGATTGGTATCGATGGGTTTGCCGTCAAGTCGGATGGAGCCCGCTGTCGGCTGTTCGAGACCGGCCACAAGGCGCAGCAGCGTCGTTTTACCGCTGCCGCTCGGCCCTAGAATCGCGATGATCCGTTCCGTCTTTAAGGAAAGCGTGAGAGGGCCCAGCCTGTGATGGGCGGTGCCGGTTGTGTGATGTTTCGTCAACCGGTCGAAGGTGAGCAAGCCGGTCATCGTGCCGCCGCCCGGGTCTCATCGCCGACGGATGGATGTTCATGAGTATCTTGCCAAGTCACGAGCCGAGCCATGGTTTGATGGAGCAAATAATCCGTCACCTTGCCGGAGAGCGCAAATAACAGGATCGCGGCCAGAATGAGGGCGGGCTTGCCGGTTTGTTGACCGTCGATCAACAGGTAACCGATCCCTTCGCTGGCCCCCATGAGTTCGGCTGCGACCACGAACATCCAGCCGAGACCAAGACCGCTGCGCAGGCCGGTCACGTAGGCGGGCAGGGCAGCGGGCAAAAGTATGCGAAAGAGCCGCGTCCAAGGTCCGAAACGATGAACGAGACCAACCTCGATCAAGCGTCGATCGACTTGCCTAATGGCGCTCATCAAGGTGAGGTAAATGGGAAAAAAAACCCCGACGGCAATGAGGGCTATTTTCGATGCTTCAAAAATGCCAAGCCAAAGGATGAACAGGGGAACCCAGGCAATCGACGGGATTGCCCTTAATGCCTGAAGCGTTGGGTCGATCATTACCCTTACACGGACAAACGCCCCGCTCAAGGCACCGACGATCGTGCCGCACACGACCCCAATACCGAACCCGGCGGCGACCCGACTAAGGGTAGCGGCGAGATGTACGGGCAGACTGCCGTCATCGGCAAGAGCCAAGATCGTGCGCCCGATTGTCAGGGGGGCGGGAAAAAGATGCGGCGAAAATACCCCGATATCGGCCCCGATCTGCCATGCCAAGAGCAGGATGAGGGGCAGGATTAGGCCATCACCCCCGCTGTATAAAAACCGGGGGATGCGGCGGCGTACCACCTCAGGAGATTGGATCGTGTGCGCTACGGTGGACGCGTCGAGCGGCATAAAACGAACCTCATCGGATCGGGGCGTTTGGATATCTGGGCGCTGAATCAAGGGACGAGTTTTTGGGTGAAACGGGGATCGATCAAACCGGCGACGGTTTCGTCGATTTTGACCTCAGGCGGAATGAGGGCGCTTGTCTGCAAGGCGGCACCCGCTGCTCTGATGCTGTCATAGACGGCTTGATCAAGAGAGGGGTGTTTCAGATCCGTACGTTCCAATTGGCGAGCGACGACATCCGCCGGCAATTTTGCCGCAGCAGCTAGAGTTTTTTGCAGAGTTTCGGGATGGTCGAGCGCGTAATGGCGCGCCTCTTCGTAGGCGGCAATGAGCTTTTCTACGATTTCAGGATGTTCTACAGAAAAGGCTTCGCGGACATTGACCACATCATAGCTGTTGAATTCTGGATTTCGATAGAGAAGACGATCATGACTTTCTAATTCAGCTTGTGCAATGAACGGGTCGAGCCCGGACCAAGCATCGACATCGCCGCGATCCAACGCGAGGCGGCCGTCGCCATGCTGCAAGGGGATGAGGCGAATGTCCTTTTCGCTAAGACCGGCGGATTTCAGAGCGCGCAGCAGAAAAATATGCGGGTCGGTGCCGCGCGTCACGGCGATGCGTTTGCCGCTGAGTTGTTGCACGGTTGTGATCGGCGACTGATTGGGGACGACGATGGCCGCCCATTCCGGTTTCGAGGCGACATAGATTGTTTTGATCGGATTGCCGTTGACCCGCCCGAGTAAGGCGGCACCGCCCGCAGTCGAGCCGAAATCAAGGCTGCGCGCGTTGAGATATTCGAGGGCTTTATTGCTACCAATCGATTGAATCCATTCGACCTTTACGGTGGGACCCAGTTTGTTTTCCAGAATATGCTGATCTTTTAAGATCAAGCTGACCGGGTTATACGTGGCAAAATCCACACGAACCGTCAGGGGTTCATCGGCCGCATGGGCGGGCAGAAAACTGCCCCCGGCGATAATGGCAAACAGGGCGCTGAGGGGGGCCAGAGAAGAAAACCAATTGCGTGCCATGGAAACTCCTGAACGGTCATGAGGATACTGTTCGTTGATGAGAATATGCAGCGAAGCCCCTGTCAAGACTTAATAACAAAATAATATTGTTTTTTTAGTATTAATACAAAAAAATAATGTTAAATCGTACTGGATCGCATCGTGAAGGATTGTTTTAAAATTATATTACTCATTATAATTGTAATGCGTCCAGTTTGCGTTGAAATTGGTATTGGTGATAGGCACGCGCGTGGGTGCTGTTGCTTGAGGACGGCATCCATGGGGCGGGGTGTGGCCATCCTCGCCGCAGTTCTCATATAGGTTTTTATGGCGATAGCGTTGGGACGAGGGTGCAATGGGGCGATTTGAAGAAATGCAGGTGTTTGTCCGAACAGCCCAGTCGGAGAGTTTCACCCAGGCGGCCCAAAAACTGGGCCTGTCGAAATCGATCATCAGTCAGCGGGTCGCCGATCTTGAAGAACGTCTCGGTGTGCGGCTGTTGAACCGGACCACCCGCAGCCTTAGCTTGACCGATGCCGGTCAGGCGTTTTTGCGGCATGCCATGCGGGTTTTGCAGGCGGTCGACGAAGCCGAAGATGCGGCAAGCCGCCATGGGCATGAAGTGCGCGGCACATTACGGATTGCAGCCCCCTTGACCTTCGGGCTGATGCATCTGCGGCTGGCAATTCTGGATTTCATGAAGACCCACGTCAATCTCGACGTGCATCTCGATATGACGGATCGCATGGTCGATCTTGTCCATGATGGGTATGACTTGGCGGTGCGGATTGGTCGTTTGCCGGATTCAAGTTTGATTGCCGAGACGCTGGCCCCGATTCATTTAATCGTGGCGGCCAGTCCCGACTATCTGCGGGATCGTGGCATACCCGATCGGCCGGAAGCGTTGTCGGGGCATGATTGTCTGCTTTATACGCCGTCACAGGGACGGGGCAATCAATGGCATTTCATCATCGAGGGGCGCCCCCTTATCGTTCCTGTCCGCGGCCGCCTGCAAAGCGGTAGTGGGGATATGTTGAGTGCGGCGGCGACGGCGGGTCTCGGGATCGTGCAATTGCCGAGTTTCATCATCGGCGACGCGATCCGCGATGGCCGACTGGTCCATATTCTGCGAGACTATGTTGTCCCTGAGGCCGGGCTTTATGCCGCCTATCCTCGTACCCATCACGTACCCGGACGGGTGCGGCTATTCTGCGATTTTTTGGCGGAACGGTTCGGCAAAAATCCCTATTGGGATCGGGATCTCGGGCTTGGGCACGGGCGGTGACAGGGGCCTCTAGGAGTTGGTCTTATGGGCAAGTGGGGCTGTCGATGATCGTGATCCTTAACCTTTTATGGTTGATTTTCGGTGGGTTTATGGCCGGGATGGCCTGGCTTTTCTTCGCCCTATTCCTGGCCGTGACGATCGTTGGATTACCCTGGGCGGCGGCTGCAGCCCGGATCGGTTTTTTCACCTTATGGCCGTTCGGACAAGTGATCGTCGCCCGCGATCGGCTTTACCGGCGCGATGATCTCGGTACCGGGCTCATCGGGTTCTTGTTGAATGCGCTTTGGCTGTTTCCTTTGGGCCTATCCTTGGCCTTTTTTCATCTGGCGCTTGCCGTTAGCCTTGGCGTCACGATTATCGGCCTTCCCTTTGCCTGGCAACATCTAAAGCTGGTTCGTTTGGCCTTGATGCCGGTCGGGGTTGAGATCGTTTCCGCCGCGTTGGTGGACGAGATGGAAGGACGCCACCGGTATTGATCGGTGATCTTTTGCGTCGTTCGGCATGTCGCACGAACCCTGTGGTGGCAGAGTGGTGCGCAGTCCATATCCTTAGCAGCCGATATTCCCGTTGGCACCGGACGAACTGCACGCCGTAATGCCGTTTGCTCTGCTGCTCACCCGCGTCGGCCGGATCTCTGGCGGGGTGCGGTGGTGCGCGGTGCGTCAGGGCGGTGTCTCGGCTGGGCATAAGATTGGAAGATCGGTCTGATCTCGTCGAGATAGCGCCGCGTGCGCTGTTGATCGGTCATCAGCGGGGCGCCAAATTGACGGGCGACAGTCGAGCCGATCATCGGCACGACCAGCGCCAGAATGATGAGCAACCCAAGGACGAGGAGACTTGTCGAGAGATAGGGGAGATGCCCTTGGGCATAATCAGCGATCAGGAGGCTGCCGCCGAAAATAGAGGCAGCTTCTAAAAGGCGTTGGGCGGGTGTTTTATAGACAAATAATCGGTCAGGCATTAAGGGATAGGCCCCTCCTTCAGGGGCGGCACAACTGGCACAGAGCCAGAGCGCATAAAGCCTAGGCATAAAATACGGTCTTCGGCAAGCGTGTCGTGGCCGAGATCGTCGAAAAATACATAAAATCGATTGTTAATCTGACAAGCTTTCGCCTTCTGGTGAGAAAGGAATGTGGCGATGAAAAAAACTGGTCCTGATTTCAGTCGTGAACAAGGGATCGACGGATTGGTTGCCGGCATCGATGAAGTCGGACGGGGGCCCTTGGCTGGACCGGTGATTGCCTGCGCCGTGATTTTCCCTCACTACGCCGTACCGCCGGGGCTTGAGGGGCTGACGGATTCAAAGCAACTAAGCGACGACAAGAGACGGCAATTCGCGTCGATCCTGCGGGCCCATGTGCTTTATGGTCTTGGTGCTGCCAGTGTTGCAGAAATTGATCGTCTCAATATTCTTCAGGCAAGCCTGCTGGCCATGCGTCGTGCCTATCGGGCCTTGCCGTGCGTGGCTGCCTTCGCCTTGGTCGATGGCAATCGGGATCCAAATTTGCCATGCCCAACCGCAACTTTGGTCGGTGGTGACGGCAAATCCCACTCGATTGCGGCGGCATCCGTCATTGCTAAGGTCGCCCGCGATCGTCTCATGACTGAGCTTGATCGGCGTTATCCAGGTTATGGTTGGGCAAAAAACGCGGGTTATGGCACCGCCCAGCACCGCGCCGCCCTTGTCGAACGGGGCATTACCCCCCATCACCGCCGGACCTTTGCCCCAATACGGGAAATTTTAAAAGCTTGACTCCTCATATAAGTGATTTTTAAGCGGTAGTTTGACCGTTTCATCGGAAAAAATGGTTGGGACTCGAAAAAAATTAAACTATAAAAAGAAAATATAAGATTTTAATTTACTTAAAATTGTAATTTTGCGGAAATTTCTGAAAAATTTGGCTTTTTTTAAAATCAGCTATTGACGTTCGAGTCGCAGATGATCATGAATGATTCATGGCAAAAATTCACGCACTCGACATTGATTCTGTACTGGTTGGCAACTGTATTGACCTGCTATCGGCCATGCCCGAAGCAAGTGTTGATCTGGTGTTTGCTGACCCCCCGTACAATCTTCAACTGGGCAATGATTTGCGTCGCCCAAACAATTCCCGTGTCGAAGGGGTTGATGAGGATTGGGACAAGTTTTCTGATTTTGCCGAGTATGACAAATTTACCAGGGACTGGGTTTCCGGCGTGCATCGTGTCTTGAAGCCGGACGGTTCTTTTTGGGTCATTGGGTCGTATCACAATATTTTTCGGGTTGGTGCCTTGTTGCAGGATCTTGGTTTCTGGATCTTGAATGATATTATTTGGCGTAAGACCAATCCGATGCCGAATTTTCGCGGACGTCGTTTTACGAATGCCCATGAAACCTTGATTTGGGCCTCGCGTCATAAGGATGCAAAATATACGTTTAACTATGAATCAATGAAAGCGCTGAACGAAGATCTCCAAATGCGCAGCGATTGGTTCTTTCCCCTCTGCGGCGGGCCGGAACGGTTGAAGATCGACGGACGCAAGGCGCATCCGACGCAAAAACCCGAAGCGCTGATGCACCGTATCATCATGGCGTCCACCAAACCCGGCGATACGGTGCTCGACCCGTTTTTCGGCACCGGAACGACGGGTGCCGTTGCCCGGCGTCTCGGACGGCGGTTCATTGGGATCGAACAAGACGAACTTTACGCCAAGATGGCCCGCGAACGCATTGCGGCGGTGACACCCGTGGCGCAGCCGGAATTGCTCAATATCTCCTCAAAACGTGCAGAACCCCGCGTTCCCTTCGGTACCTTGGTCGAACGAGGCTTGATCGGCATCGGCGAGGTCTTATACGATCAATCGCGCCAACGCCGAGCCCAGGTGCGACCTGACGGATCCTTGATCGCGGCCGACGTCAAAGGATCGATCCACCAGGTGGCGGCATCGCTTCTCGGTGCGGCATCTTGCAATGGATGGGGGTTTTGGTATGTCGAACGCAATGGCCAGATGGTGATGATCGATAGTTTGCGCCAACAGATCCGCGCGGAATATGCCTGTTGAGACACCTCAATCGCAGAGCTTTTCATTTTGTATCGAGACACTATTTCTTGTTGAAAAAACCGTGTTTACCCTGTGAGGTTGTTGCGTTCTGGAATAAAACTGCTCTATAGTGGGTCATCGCCTGATTGGGCTTTTGCGCGTTGCGGCGCGTACCGAATAATCGATTGATGGATGCCCGGGGGGCCGCTTGGGGTTTTCGGCGCAGGAATATGATGAGTTAAGAGAAATTGTCCAGGGCCTGCCCTGTGTCATTCTCGCTTTTCGCGTCCCACCCAGTGGGCCTGAGGATGTTTTGTTCTTGGGTCCTGCCGCTGGTCTCTTGGGTGATGTGCCGTCGGGTCCGGGTCCGGGCGGTCTCTCGATTCATCGCGACGATCTCGTCGGTTGGCGCGATGTGCGGCGTCTGTTGGTATCGCAATCTTCCGGGTCGTGGTTTTATCAAGGGCGTTATTTCACCAAGGCGGGTGATACCCGTTGGTTCGCGTTTCATGCGGTCGGTTCGGCCAGCGACGGTTCGGCGCTTGGTCTCGTGATCGATGTGACCAGTACGGTTGAGGCTGAAACGGCCACGCGCAAGGTTGCGGCATTGCGCGAACAATTGGTCGCGCGTGAACATATGGCATCGCTCGGCGAATTGACGGCGGGCATTGCCCACGAGATCAAAAACCCGCTGAACTTCGTCAGTAATTTTGCGGCCTTATCCATCGATCTTTTGGATGAGTTGAAGACCAGTCTTGCGGCCGGCGATGCGGATGTCGTGTCGGAGGTCAGCGAGATCTTGGTGCAGAATCTGCGTAAAATCGTCGACCATAGCAAACGGGCCGATGTCATCGTCCGTTCCATGCTGCTCCACGCGCGCGGCGGCGTGAGCGAGCGTCGGCCAACCGATCTCAATCTGTTGCTGGAAGAGGCCTTCACCCTTGCCTATCACGGGGCACGGGCGCGCAGCACCGCCTTCAAATGCAGTTGCATTACGACCTTCGATCCAGCCGTGGGCAAGGTGCCTTTGGTCGCGGAGGAAATCGCCCGCGTGGTGTTGAACCTTGTCGGCAATGCCCTCTATGCCGTCGATAAACGACGCCGGGAAATGGTTGGGCACGACGGGGCCGATGCCTATCAGCCGACCGTGGAAATTGCAACCCATCGCGCCGCAGACCATGTCGAGATCTCAATTCGGGATAATGGCATCGGGATCCCCGAGTCCGTTCTGGCACAAATCTTCGTCCCGTTTTTTACGACAAAACCGCCGGGTGAGGGGACGGGGCTCGGCCTTTCCCTGTCGAGCGAGATTATTCACCACCATGACGGCACACTGACCTGTCGGTCGGTTGAGGGCTCTTACACGCACTTCACCATCACGTTACCGTTGCCGCCGACATCGCCCCGCATGGTATCAGGCCAGATTGCCGAAACCCACGGCGTGCAGTGAAGCGACGGTTGCACGCCTCTTCAACCAAAATTTAATGTATTGCGCCGGTCCAATGCGCAGCCGCACGCGAAAACCCACCCCGGTCATCTTAGTCTGAACGGGGCGGTCCGGTTGATGGTCGGATCGTTCTACGCTATGCCGCCCTGCGGGCCGACTGGGTAAAGACGGCCAACAGCGTGGTGCCGAGTTCGTTTATTTGTTCGATCCAGTCGAGATAAGCCGGGAGTTGCGGTGTCGGCAAGATTGCCTCGCCTTCCATGATATCGACCGACCCGCCCAGTTTTCGAACGATACGCGGGATGAAATTGTTACGTGATAGGAAATGCAAGGTCGCTTGATGGACATGCCGCCGTGCGGCTTGGCGGCCTGCACGGGCGACCAACTGACGACCGATGCCGTGACCCCGTTCCGACGAATCGACGCTGACGGCAATTTCGGCGTTTTTCGGGGCAAAGGGGCGATCGAAATGAACTTCGCTCATGCCAATGAGGTGACCGTCGCGGAAACAACCGATGATCTGGTGGGTCTGCCAATCTAAATGGGCAATATAATCATCGATGAGATCATCTGATTTATGGGTATGAAACCGGGCATACCGATCATCGGTAGAAAGGGCGGCAAGGTGGGCGCGGATGGCCGGGACATCACCCGGCCCTAAAAGTCGATAATATGTCATTTTTCACCTGACTGACGGCAACGGCCGTCTTCTGTCTGGCAAGGATGCTACGCCGCTTTTATATTGCACTGCAATATCATTTTATCGGGGGCACCCTTGATCGCCCCTAAGGTCTCGGTGCAAGATCTATGGGGCGAGGTATGAGAGGAAATTTTACTGAACAACGCCTTTAATATTTTGTTTTATAAAGTTTTTTCATGACTCTATAAAAAGAGGAGTGCAAGATTTGCGTCTATTTTTTTCCTTTCATGCATCTGTAAATTGTAGTTCTGCCAGCCTACGATAGAGCCCATCCTCGGCTAATAGGCTTTCATGACGTCCTGTCGCAATGATCCGGCCATTATCGATCACAATGATTTTATCGGCCCGCCTGACTGTGGCGAGGCGGTGAGCGATAACGAGGGTGGTGCGTCCGATCGATAGTTTGGCGAGGGCGGTCTGAACGGCCCGTTCCGATTCGGCGTCGAGGGCACTGGTCGCTTCGTCCAGCAGTAAGATCGGTGGATCCCGCAAGATGGCACGGGCGATGGCGAGGCGTTGGCGTTGGCCACCGGACAGGCGCACACCCTTTTCACCGAGAAACGTATCGAACCCTTGGGGCAGGCGATCCAGAAATTCGGTCGCCGATGCAGCATCTGCGGCCGCCCGCACCGCCGCATCACTGGCATCGGGGTTGCCGTAGCGGATATTTTCCCATGCATTGGCGCTGAAAATGACGGGATCTTGCGGTACAAGACCAAGGGCGCTGCGCAGATCATGGGGATGGGCCTTGGTGAGATCGACCCCATCGATCATGACGCGGCCCGTTGCCGGATCATAAAATCGCAGCAGCAACTGAAAAACGGTCGATTTACCCGCCCCGGACGGCCCGACCAGGGCGACGGTTTCGCCAGGTTCAATCGTGAGCGAAAAACGGTCGAGTGCCGATTGTTCGGGTCGGGCCGGATAGCGAAACGTGACATCGTCAAATTGGATATGGCCGCGCACGGGTCTCGCAAGAGGGATGGGGCTGCTTGGAACCGCAATGCTGGGGATTTCATTCAAAAGTTCGACCAGCCGTTCGGCCGCCCCGGCTGCTCGTTGCATCTCGCCCCATAATTCGGTGATAGTGCCGCCGGATGAGGCGACAAGAATAGCATAATAGACGAAGGCCGAGAGGTCGCCCCCCGTCATGGTGCCGGCAATCACAGCCTTACCGCCGAACCACAGCCCGAACGCGATGGCACCGAGCCCCAACCAGACAATGACCAACAGAAGGGCCGAGCGGGTTCCGACCCGGCGCAGGGCGGTTTTCACCGACCGTTCGATTTCGGTTTGGTAATTGCGCCGATCCACGGCTTCATGGGTAAAGGCCTGAACGGTGCGGATCGCATTCAGGGTTTCTTCGGCATAGGCGCCGAGATCGGCGACCCGATCCTGGGCCTCGCGCGAGAGGCGTCGCTCGCGCCGTCCGAACCCCAGCAACGGCACAAGCACGATCGGCACGATGGCGACGACGAACAAGGCGAGTTTCGGACTGGTGATGACCAACATGGTCAATGAGCCCGCCAGCATCAAGACATTGCGGGTCCATTGCGAGGCGGCCGAGCCGATGACCCCTTGCACGACCGTCGTATCGGTCGACAGGCGGGAGAGGATTTCGCCGGTGCGGGCCGTTTCGAAATAAGCGGGGGAAAGGGTTAGGACCCGGTCGAAAACGGCTTGCCGAATATCCGCCCCAACCCGTTCGCCAAGCCAGGAGACGAGATAAAACCGCCCGGCACTGGCAAATCCCATGATCCCGATAATGGCGGCCATGGCGAGCCCGGCCTCGTCCAAATGGTCAGGATTGCCGTCGATAAAGCCGTGATCGATGAAACCGCGCAAGCCCTGTCCCATGACCAAGACCATGGCGGCTGCGATGACCAAGGCAAATCCGGCGGCGAAAACCTGGACGCGATAGGGCCGTACGAAGGGTAATAAATGACGAAGAGAACGGATATTGCCGCGTTTTTGACGATCAACCGGATTGATGTCGGTCACGATGCGGTACTTTCCTTGTGGGCTTGTGTTCCGGCAACGTGCCGGGGCGGGGATCATGTTTGTCCATAGATAGGTTTGGCGGATCCCATTGCAATGGTGTCAGGGTCTTAATCGTCATCATTGGGAGGATATCCGCCCCCGATCGACAGAGGGTGACGGCTGTCCCGCGCCCTGCCCATAAAAAAACCCCTCATTCCAGGGCGAAATGAGGGGGATTTTGCCCCGACCGATTGGAAATCGGTCGGGGTTCTATCAGGTGCGTTATTGCAGCTTGGTGCCGGGCCGTTGGGCCGCAACGGGCGTGACGGGGGCTGCCGGGGTTGCGGCATCACTCATCTTCGCCGGTGCAGTTTTACCGGAACCAGGCAGGAAATCCTGCTTGCGCAGTTCGTTCGTGACCGACCAAACTTTGCCGTTTTCCATATAGAGCTTCTTCATTTCCGGCAGGGTGAAGGGGCGCGAACCGATACGGCCGAACACGGCAATTTGGTTCCCGGTTTCATCCACAGCACGGTCGCGATCGAGACCCTTGGACAAGGCAAGTGCCGGTTTCGTCGTCTTCTTCCACGCGATCATGTTGGGTTTCGGATCGGGGCTGAAGCCGTAGAAGCCGGGTTGAGTCGACGGCGAGGTCAATTGCACGACCTTGAGACCATAAGCACCATCCGCCACATAGGCGAAGAGGGACGCATTGGTCGAGCCGACGATCACGTCGTAGGCATCCTTGATTTGGCCTTCCGCATTGAACATTTGATAGACATGCGGTTGACGGGGCCGCTCGACGTCGATGATGGCGATACCATCACTGCCGTCGGCCACGTAGGCAAAGGTACGGGCGACATAAACGCGCCGTGCACTCTTCAGCGGAACGACCGCACCCTCGACGATCTCGGGCTTGGACGGTTCGCTGATATCGACGACGCGCAGACCGGTCGGATCGGTAACGAACAGATACCGGAACTGAACGGCGGTCGAGGTGGCATTGTTGATCGGGATGATCGCCTTCACCGAGGGTTTGATCGGCGAGTCGAGATCCAGAACGACGATCCCGCGCGGGGTCGTGACGTACCCGGTGGTTCCGGCGAGCGTGATGTGGGTCGCCCCGGTCAACACGCCGTTTTCATTCCAGGTCGCGGCACGGAACAAGAAGAAGTCGCGCGGATCACCGGCGGTGAGCACGTCGACATTGGTGACGATGAGACCTTCTTCCGCATCGGTTACGAAGGCGTAATGATAGAGCGGATGCATTTTCTGCTCTTCATTTTCTTCGGTCATGAGCGGTTTTGCATTGCGGGCCGGGTTAACCGGTTGGTTGGTCGGCAACGCAACGCAGGTCGCATTCTTGGATGGAATGTGCATGTTCTGGCCGAGCGGCGAAACCGGACCGGTCAGGATCTTTTCAGACACGCCCTTGTTGGCGATGGAGGCAACGTCGAAGACGCGCAGACCATCGTCGCCAGCGGCGGTGTACATGAACTCGCCGCGTTGCTGAATGCAACGGGTGAGGGATGCATCGTGATAGACGGAATCTTGCAGTTCCCGACCCTTGCCTTGATGTTCGGCAAACCAATCAGGATAGGCATAGCGGTGCAGGTAGCTGCCGATGACGGCCTGGGGTTCTTCCCATTCCGTGACGCGGACGGCTTCGACACCGCCATCTTCACCAACCCAGGCATTATAGCCGACGAAGTTGACGAAGTTGGTCCCGAGCAGCAGGAGCTGCGCCATGATGGCATTGTTATCGTCGCGTTCGGAAACGTGACAATCTTCACAGGTCTTGGTTTCGACCGTCCGTTCCGTATGGGGATAGTGCGGTGCGAAAGCTTGAGACGAGAAGCCCGAAGCCGCAACCGGGGCCTGTTGGATATAGACGCGTTCACGATTGATGTTGGTCGACGACAGCACCAGGGCCGAAGAAGAGCGAACCGGGGCGATGATGTTGTTCTTCGGTGTTGAATTCTTGCCGAGGAAGAACATGTCGTCACGGGCAACTTGCGGGTTGTAGGTCGCGTAGTTGCGCGTTTCGCCGCCTTCGTAATGGTGACGTTCAGTTTTGAAGTTGGCTTCGATCGGCAGATGGCAACCGGCACAGCTCGTGGTCCACGAGGTGTGGCAGGTGATGCACATCATTTCTTCGTCTTTGTGCGCGCGTTCCATTTTGCCGACGCCCGGACCCCATTTCATGCTGGTGCCGGTCATCATCAATTTGGCCCGAGCCGCCTTGGCGTTATAGCGCGGATGATCGGGGCTAACGGTGTCCTTGACGAGGCTGATTTCCCATTCGAGACCCGGATTCAAGGCCGAGCGTTGGATGAGCTTGCCGTTGCGCCATTCGAACCGCAGCGACCCATCTTCGTTGCGCAGGGTCATGAGATCGCGACCACCGGGTTGAGCGGCAGGGCCACTCGTGCGCAGGGTCGGATACTTGTCGGCCGTCCCATGGCAATCGACGCATTGGACTTCGATGGCGGCCGAAGCTTCGCCATAGATGTAGCCATTGCCGTGATTGTCTTGAGAGAAGTGGCAATCGACGCAATGCATCCCCTTGTCGAGATGAATGGACGTCAGATGAACCGCCTTCTTGAACTTGTCGGGATCATCGTGCGAGACGATGTTGCCCTTGGCATCGAGCAGGTTGCCCTTGCGGTCGGACTTGAACACCGCGCGGAAGTTCCAGCCATGGCCGTGATAATCGGCGAACTGGGTGTTCTTCAGTTGCGGGTTCAACTCGGAAACTTTGCTGAGGAATTCGACCGAAGACCACTTGCCGCGAACGGCGGCGGCTTCGGGGTTGCGTTCGTTGACTTCGCGAATTTCAGAATCGGTCGGATATTTTTGCTTTTCCGGCCACATGAACGGGGCGTCGGACTCATAGTCCCACATCGTGTAGCCGAAGAAGGTATTCACGAAAATGTTCGGCTGATGCATGTGGCAGATCATGCATTGGCTGCTGGGCACGGAACGGGTGAACACGTGTTGCAGCGGATGGCCCGATTCATTGTGCGGGATCGTGGGATCGACGCTGATCGAGGTGCCGTCATGGCCGAACTTCGCATAACCGGCCGAGTGAGCCGGGTCTTTGTCGTTGGCATAGACGACGTGGCAACCGGCACAGCCAGACGAACGATAGTCGCCCGGTTGGTCGTTCGTGCCGAGGAACCACATGTAAGGATCGTTGAGGCGGGTCTTGTGGATGTTGATGAGCGGCACGGCAATGCGCAGGCCCGTGCCTGCACCCCGGTTAGATTGCCGGAAGTCGGGACGACCATTTTCATCCAGTTTTTGCAGATCGCCGGTGGAATTCGGGTTACCGATTTCCGGGAACTGCGAATTGATGACGCGACCGCCGCGCTCAAAGACCCGGAAAACGTCCGCCGGCGGGGTCACTTCCCAACGGGGCAAGGGCATGAGGTTCGGCAGAATGCCGCGCTTCTTCATCCGGTCGTTGACTTCGACGGGGCTGAAGACCTGACCGCCCGTACCGTCACGGACATAGCTTTCGCCAAGTACGTAACGCTTGTAGGGAACGATCCCGTTATTATACGCGGCACCACCCCACAGCATCGCCGAAGTCGCCATGAGCGAGCGTTCGGCGGCTTCCACGGTTTCCCGATGGCACGATCCGCAGGCTTCACGCGCAATGCGATAGTCCGACGGGTTCATGAACCGAACGAACTCGGGGCTTTCCCGGTTCAAGAGGGTGTAGGTCTGTGCGGGCTTCGCACTGATCGGCCAGTTCCATTCCTCGGGATACCGAGGCAGAACGTGGGCGCGATCCATCGCCGCGCGATAGGCCGGATCGGGGTTCCGGGCGGCGACGAAGCCGTGGTTCTTGCTGCCCGCTGCGGGTAGGAGAACCGGACCGATGTTGGGATTGCTGCCAGGCGGACGGGCAACGGTGGCATTACCGCCATGGCAATCGGTACAGCCGAGCATGACGCCGGGATTGGCGTGCATGGTCGATGAATCGGTTGCCGTATGGCAGCTAATGCAGCCGTCGCTCTTGGCCTTCACTTCCTCCATTGTTTGATAGCGTGGCGATGGCGGCGCGGTTGCGGTTTCATCCGCGTGCGCCGCTGTTGCTCCGAAGAGCATCAGTGCCGATAGACCGGCGAGAACAAGCGTGCGCATCGTCAGTAGCTCAAAATAAGGTTGGTGAGGACGGAATAGAACGTCCGGTTGGCCGGTTCCGTCCCGAAGAGCTGCTTAAAGCCTTTCTGCGGGATGAAGACGGCACCGGAGGTTCTAAGGACGATATTTTGGGTTTGGAACGGACGGTAAGTAAGAGCGCCGGACAAATCGTAACCGAAACTCTTGGCAATTTTGCCTTCTTGACGAAGGACGGAGAGAACCTTGGTCGAATCAAAGCTGAGCTTGTTGATATTGGTTGAAAAACGCAGCTCAGGCAAAATATCCACGTCGGCACCGACACCGATCAGGATGAGGCCTGGATTGATGAAATTCGATTGACCTTCTTCTTTGGAGGAACGCAAGTCCGCCAAAATCCCGTTGCGGGTATTGATGCCAAGTCCGCCACCGCCGATAAGCGGCAGGGATTGACGCCGGAAATAGCTCGTATCCGAGCCCGCAAACTGGGCATTTTCAAAGATGGCGTCAAAGCCCGTTTCTTTTTTGTTGAAGGGGTCTTTATCGCCGGACTGATAGAGGAACGAAGCCTTCAACCGCACGAAGTCGATATCATACGAGGGCTCGGCCGCGAAGAAGGTCGCCCGGATCTTCGCCTTTTGGCCGGTCAGGAAATTGTCACTGTCATTGCCCAGCGCGTAATAGAACGACGTGGTCAAGTTCAGTTTGCCGAAATGGCCGTCGCCGTTCAGGCCGAGATAGGTCACGTTATACTTGTGGCCCTGTTCGTCCCCGGCGGAAACCGGACGTACCAGGAAACCGTTCTTGTCGTAATGAAAACCGGTTTCCCGGTTGAAATTGTGGATAACGGAAAACTCGGTCGTAAAACCAGGGACGGGCAAATCTTGCACGAAGAGATTGGCAAGAAATATATTATCCCGACGCAAGGACTGACTGAGATCGTTCAAGCCACTATTGGTATCTTTTTCAATACGGCGAAAATAAGCCAAATTGTATTGATACCGATTATTAGCACGGTCGCCAAAAAAGCGAATACCGAGCTGCTGATCCTGGAACAAGAAGCCACGGAAATCCGCATTGATCGGCTGAACGCCGACCCGAACCGAGTCAAAGTCGAAACGGTCGGACACGTTGCGGATATGGTAGTCGATGAAGGCTTCTTGAATCCCGACAAAGCCGGTATCGCGCCGCACGCCCTTGCGCGGGTCGATATTGACGAGACCGACTTCCTTCGTTTCGAGCCGCGTATAGTTGAAGACGGGCGTGAACCGGAATTCCAAGAGCGGCGGCATGAAGGCCGTATCGCCCTTGATGAAGGAGAAGGTCGGAATGAACGTGGTCGCAACCAAAAGCTGGCGCGGGTTGCCGAACATGTCCTGACGATCGGGCGTCGAGGTGGACACGTTGCCGACAGGAACCGGCACCTGCTTCGGTTCGTAGATCGTATCGAGGATCGCACTCAATTCGATGAAATAATCATCGAAAATCGGACGGTCGCCCTTGATCGTGTTTTGTTGATAAGGGTTGAGGGGGTTTTCTTTAACCCCGAGGGCTTCGATGATCCGGTTGCGATCCGGCACCGGCACGATGCGGTAATCCGCGTCGGGCGGTGGGAGAGGGATCGCATCGGGATCGATCGTGGCGCGCGCATCGTCCTGCTCCGTCACGGTGCCGGGCTTGCGGAATTGGCTGTCTTGCGCTGCTGCCATGGTAGGCAGCAGCATCGCGAGAACCAAAAGACTGGGTCCGAATCTGTTCATCATTTACCCATGCAAACGTTCTGGTCGCGGCCGGTGATGAAGGGCGCAAACGGGCAGTTCACGTAACGCGGGCGGGCACCCATCGTCACGATATTGCTCGCCCGCATCAGGAATGGGGCGTTGCCGACACCATTATTGAGTTTCTCACCTGCGTTGGAGAGGCCAAGGAAGGCGACGAGATCGTCCTGATCGACGCCGTCGCCGGAAACGCCGATGCCGCCCACGAGTTGATTGCCGCGATAAATCGGGAACCCGCCGGGGAAGATCTGAAGGCCATTGGCAAGGTTGGACTTGTTGAAGCCAGCATCCCGTTGCGGCAAGTCGGTGCAGCCGACGGGCGTGTCGGGCGTCATGTTTTGCGGATCTTTAATGTAGAGCAGATGCTGCGCGATATTGTTGATCACCAGATCCAACTGCAATCCATCATCGAACGGCGTGTTCGAGGTCGGATTGATCCCAAAGGGCCCAAACGGCGTGGTATTGATACCGTCGGGATAGGAATCACGGCCGAAATTGCCGATCGCCCGTTCGCTGAACGCGGTTTGCCCGGTCAAGGCCGAGGCCCCGAAGAACAATTGCGCGCGTTGGACATAGTCGCTAAAGCGCAAGGGGAACAAGCCGCTCAGCCCCGGATTGGCCGGGATGCTCAGCAATTGCTTGGCGGTATCCTTGCGGGACATGAAGGCGGCACTGCGTGCCTTTTGCAGCGAGACGTCGATACCGAAAATCGGGGCGTCGACGGTCGAGACAAGGCCCAAAACCCGACCGGAAAGATCCGAGACGGAGATATTGACTTCAAGCGGCGTGCCGACCGGGCGGCGGATCTGGGCGCGGGTGATGCCCGCGACATTGAAGGCTTCTTGCAGAATGAGTTTCACTTCTGCGGCCGTCAAAGCGCCCGGTCCCGTGCCGGAAATCGGCGGGAAACGCAGATTGTTATTCCCATCGACCAGAACCATGGCCGGGAACTGGGTTCCATAGAGGCGGGTGGTTTCCTGACGGATCCCGATCGCGGGCGAATTGTATCCACTGCCCGTGCGCAGCCCTTGCTTGGCACCGTAGTAACCCCGGACCGCGATGAGCGATCCCGTACCCGCCGGCAGCGAGGCGAAGGGCGGTGCCTTCGAAGGATCGGTCTTCAGGTTGTTCGGCTGCGTATTGGTATAGCGCAGCGTATGACCGCCGACCGTGATCTTGCTGGCGACGATATCCGGCGGGGCGTCGTTGCCGATGGTCCCGGCCAGTGCCAAAGCCTCGTCGGTCGGCAGTTCGCGGCTTTGAATATTTTCGACGACCCGGTAGGTTCCTTCGGCCTTCACACCGATGGCACCGACGAGGCGGCCGTTCTTATAGAGCGGAAACCCGCCCGGATCGCCCGAAAATCCGAGCGGCGAGCGGTGCGGGCCGCGGGTCAAAGACGACCCATCGTTCGGATCGAAGCGAACCGAAAGGTCGGAACACGGCAATTGCGAGAATTGCACGCCGTAGAGCGGGCCGGATGGGGTGTCGTTTTCACCGGGATCGAAGTGGTTTTGAATGATCTGGCTTGCGACCCGCGTACTGAAGGCATTGCCGCCCGAGGTCGAAAGATAGGCACCCGTAATCGCTTTGGCCAGGGCCGCGACCTCCGGCAGGATGACGCCCTTCAGGCCGCTTAGACCAACCTTTTGGGGATTGGCGGGCGACCCGGTCTTGTCCTGCATCGCGTTGGCCGACCCACCCGGATTGTTCGGGTTCGGCTCGACCTGGGTGAAGAAGTTCGGATTGGCCGGATTGTTCAACCCCGCCATCTTGTAGACGGCAAGCACGGCGCCCAAACGGTCAACGACCGCAATTGCGGCCGGTGTGTGTCGGGCATTGGCTTCTTGCACGACGCGGCTGATGATTTGACCAACATCGGCCGGCGTCAGGAAGGGATCGGTCGGAACTACCTGCTGCGCCATCGCGGACGATAGCGCAAGCGGTGAGACGGCGAGACAGAAGAGACTTCCGGCACTGAGTAAGTGCCGGTATCGTTTGCGGAATAAAGAGCTAGTCATGGACGGGCTGCTCCGGTTGCGGTGTGATGTCAGACCCCTTACCAGCGGTCTGGGTCGGGGAAGCGATGGCGGCCGATTTCTGCTTTGCAGGGGTCATCGGAATGACGCCGTCGCGATGGAATCCGTGGCATGAAACGCAGGTGGTGGCGATACGCTGCGGCGCGCCCGCTTCACCGGCGTGACAATTGCGACAGGTTTCGATGCCCGGCAAAACGGCTTCTGATCCACCATTTGACTTCCGGGAATCATGGCAAGATTCACAGCCCATGGTCACATGTTTGGCATGCGTGAACTGGGCTTTCTTCATGTAATTGACTGGAACCCATACGGTCCTGACCGTCCAATCGAGTGGATCGGCCCCTTCCTTCGGCGCATCGGTCACGTGACACTGGCCGCAGGTCGAACGTGCAATGGATGATGACAGGGCCGCACTGGTCTGAGCACGGACATTGGCGGCCGGCAAGCCTGCGGCTTCGATCGGCTTGCCGGGACGGGCAAACAACACATCCTTATCCTTGTCGAAGACCTCGCCGTTGAGAGCGGCTTGGCTGTAGAACCCTAAGATACGATTGGCGACTTCTTTCGGTTGGGCATGAGGCAGATGCCATTCGGGATGCTTTGGTTCGAATTGAAGCTGATGGCAACGCTGACAATTGGCTTCAAATAGAACCGGACGCAGATTGGCACCGCCATTTTCCGGTATATGGCAGGACGAACAATCGAGAATTTCCGGCGGCCCATTCGGCGATTTGACACCGAGCGGATTCAAATGCTTCATATGGGGGAATTTTAAATTGCTGTGATCTTCCGGCGGGTTAGGTTCGCCATGCCGATGGCGCACCGTCGTCTTCAAGATCGGGTCGTCAACGAAGATCGGGGCAAATTCCGGGTGGTTCTTGCCGAAATCGGTCACGTTCAGCAGTTCGGTCTTCGGGGCCTTCTGCTTCAGATCGCGGTGACAGGTGATGCAGGAACCCTGATCGCGTTGGATCGCCTGTTTCGTACCCTTATGCTCGTGATGACAATCTTCGCATTGCTGATTGTTCAAATCGGAAACCGGCGAAATATGCGGATCGGCATGCTGACCGATTTCATCATGACAGGCCATGCAGGCCTCAGAGCGAACGGAAACGAAGGGGTCCTCGTGACAGCTCTGGCATTGGGTGCCGAAACTGCTATGCCCGTTCGACATGGACCCGACATTCCACAGGGTCATGATCTTGAAACCGGGGGTGAGTTTGGCGATCTTTTCGATTTTGCCAAGTTTGGGCGCACCGGTCCCGGAAACGATCGTCCCCTCGGGCGCTTCTACTGGATTGATTGTCGGCAAGACGAGACGACCGGGGGCAAAAGCCATCGGGATCGTGAAAAACAAAACGAAAATTGCAAAGGTAAACAGCGTAGAAATGAGCCGAATATTGGGCAGCTCATAAGAGAAAATATCAAAATATTTTCGTGACAGCACTGCTTCGTTGAGATCGCCGCTTTCACCGGCTTCGAAGATCAGCACCGTGTTCGCCCGATCGGGGATGGGCGAAGCGAGAGAAACGCTATAGGGGCCGATTTTGACGGTATCGGCAGGGCTGCGCAACGTCGCCGACGTCGCATCGCCATGACCCACAGTGATGGTTTGACCATCGACCGCCGTGATCGTGACGCCGACATCGTTCAGGGTGATCACCGCATGATGAAAGCGCACCCGCGCATCCACGAGACGGACATCATTATCTTGCGCCCGGCCAACAGTTATCGCTTCACCCGCGATCGTGAGATCGAGGGCAGGGTCAACGCTGGCACCTTTGCGCGGTGAGAAACGTATAAGCGTTGTCATGGGCCTACCAATAGTAGAAAACAGAGAAAACATGGATCGCGAGCGTCATGAGCAGACCAATGGTCAACGGCACATGGAACGCCCGCCACACCTTCATCATTACCCGATACCGATAATCACGCCGCGCCCGTTCGACCAATGTCGCCCGCTGGGTCAGGGCCTGCACCAAGGGCAGAACCTCACGGGGGGCCGCAATATCGTTGACGATGAGAGCCCGCAACGCATCGATCGCATCCTTGGTCGGGCCACTTAGAACCTTATCGTGGGAGCGACCGAAGATCAGTTCGTTCGATGAGATCCGCGGAATGACTTCGCCGGTTGCCTTGGCGACGCGATCGACGATCACATCATCAAAGGCAAGCGACAGATAACGGCATTGCATATCGTGGGCTGCGATTTCAGCCGTGATCGTGCGCAAGGTGACGCCGGCACGATTGCGGGTCAACAAGCTTGGATAACGACGATAGGCTACCAAACCGAATATCCCCGACACGATCACAAGGCACATGAGAACATAGCCCAACGTGTGAACGTTCCAGTGAAAACTGAAGCCTGTATGAAATGTCGCGATGAAAATCAGCGAAAGCCCAAGATAAATATGGGCGGACAACCACTCTTCGAGCAAAAGCCCGTTTGGTTTGTACTGTTTCTTGCGGATGCCGAACCAACCCAGCCACATAATCAGCAAAACGCCGATCGTGCCATAGGTGTAGCCCAAGGTACTGCCGCCATTGGGCACGCCGTTCGGATCGTGCAGGATGTAGAAAATCAAAGAAACAACCGAAACAAGAACGGCTACCTTGCCATACAATCCGTTCTTCCAGGCGAGAACGGATTTATGAACTTGAGATTCGACGGTTGCGGGGGCGTCAATGGTCATGCTGACACCTTTTCAGGTTGTTTATCGGGAAGACGACCATCGCGAACAAAAGCAAAATATTCATCCGGTGAAATACGCAAGGCAGCACCCGTCGGGCAGGCTTGAACACAGGCCGGACCGGTGCCGACATCCTTGCACAGGTCGCATTTGAAGGCTTTGGAGGAATGGGGCATGGTGTGATCGTGTTCTTTATGCTTGGGCTTGGTGATGCCCAGGCTTTCCAGAATCCAATTGAACACGCCGAACCCGCTTTTTTCTTCTTCGGGATAGACGTCGATCATAGCGATCACGCCGTAAGGGCAGTTATTGGCGCAGTTGCTGCACCCGATGCATTTATCGTCGATGAAAACTTCGCCTGATGCCGCCCGGGTGATCGAGTCAACCGGGCAGTCGCTCATGCAATGGGGGTTTTCACAATGACGACAGGCAATGGGGATATGCTTGCCTGCAAACGTATCGCCAGCCTCGCGATTGACGCGCGGCACCCCGCCATGGGTTTCGGCGCACGCTTTTTCGCAATTATCGCAATAGACGCAGAGGGATTCATCGATGATGAAGGCATTGGTCGCCTCACCGATCCCTTGTGCCATGAGGAAGTTGACGATCTCGTTATCCGATGTCGTCGGTTGATGCGGATCGGAGCGTTTGACTTCCGTGCGCACGGTCGTTTCAAACTGTTGCTGTACGGCAACTTGAAACACTTTGCGCAGTTCCGGCATGTGAGTCATGAGCGCCTTGATGGCCTCGCCGTCGATGCGGATGACTTCACTGGAGATGGTCGTGCGGACGGTGGCGGCGCGCCGGGCGTCAGGATCGAGCAACCCCCGTTCCCCGACGAGACCACCGGCACCGACATAGCTCAATGCGATTTCTTTGCCGTCAACATTGCGCGTGACGGTCGCAGAGCCGCTGCGCAGAATGTAGAGCGCGTCGCAAGGATCGCCTTCGGCGATAATGACTTCTTTCGACCGATAGTTTTTCAGTTGGGCGTGTTGCAACACATCCTTCAACTCGCCCACCGGTCGATGTTTGGCGAGGGTCGTGTGAACGAGCCGCTGAATGGCCACGGAATCCATGACCTGTTTTACGGCTTCAACGGAATTTTCAAGGCGCAGCACTGTGCGACGCGGCGTTTCGACCAGGATGACTTCTGAGGCCGCGACAACGGTGGCGGTGCGCCGCCGTCCTGAAATCAGGCCCAACTCGCCGAAGAATTCCCCTTCTTCGATGCGGACGGCCTCGTTCGGGTTATTTTCATTGAGGATGACCTTAACCGCCCCGGTCGCAATATTGAACAAGGTGCTGGTATAGTCGCCACGATTGAACACCGTCTCGTTGACCGCCTTGCGGTGCAGCTCCGACTCCAACATCACTTCGCGCAGTTGCAGGGTCGTAAGCCCGGCGAACATCGGAACCTTGGTGCGAATGATCTCGAGTACGTCATCGACGGGAACGTTCGGGAATGCTTTGGCGAATCGTTCGGCCAATAAGGGCTCGTCGGCCGGGGCCACGGGTTTTGCAGCGAGACGCATCGCCACTTCGTAGCCCTGATTCATGGCTTGCTTGATGAGGGTATAACCTGCAAGCGCGCCGATGATGTAAAGGCCCGGAACATTGGACTCGTAGGTCGGCGACAATTCGGGGACGGCCGCCGGATCGCGGCTTGGAAACTGAATGCCGCAGCTTTCGACGAAACGGCGCGGCGGAATGGCGCCGATGCGGGCAATGATGCGTTCGCATGGCACGCGGACTTCGCCGTCGGGTGTCGCGAGAATGATGGCATCGTCATCGACGCGCGTCACACCGGTTTCTTCGTAATATTTCATCTTGCCGCTGTTGATCAGGCGTTGGATCGCCGCAACGTTGGCAGGCTTCGCACGAATGAAGCCCTTTTCGCGATTGACGATGGTCAAATCATTGTGGGTTGCAAGGGCCAGTGCGTTTTCAATCCCAGCATCGCCCGCCCCAACCACGGTGATCCGCTCGTTGTGGTATTCGTCGGGATCGTCGAGTTGGTACTGCACCCAGGGCCGATCCTGCCCTGGCACGCCCAACAGGCGAATATTGCCTTGGAGACCGATTCCCAGAATCACATGGCGGGCCTTATAGGTCGGCCCGTCTTTCACGGTGATCGTAAAATCGCCTTTTTGTCCGGTAACGCCGGTCACTTCGCTGTTGTAGACGACGTTCGTTCCGGCATCGCGCACGGCATCGTTCCACCAGCCGAGGATGGTTTCCCGATTATCCTCATCGAAATGAACGTCGGCCTGCAAGGGGAGCTTCACAGGGTGGGCCATCACGCCCTTGCCCTTCTGATATTTGTACAAAGTATCAGAAAGATGGTCTGTGCGCTCCAGCATGATATGCGAGAGGCCTTGCTTCGCAGCGGTCACAGCAGCTGAAAGACCACCAGGACCAGAGCCGATGATGGCGACTTCGTAAATCTCGTTCATCCGTTCACGCCGCAGAATGTTGATAGGGTAACGCAAGACACGGTCAACAGCCTCCATGATCGAGGGCTGCACCAATTATGGGAGCCCGTGGTCCTGTGTAGCATCCGGTATGAGACTTATCCTTGATCCGGATAATCGCACACTAGATCAGAAATGTGAAACCTTTACGCGATTCATTATGACACCGACCAGGGGTAAATTCGCGTTTTTTTCCTAAGTGTACCATGGCATGTTTAGAGTGTTATCTTGAGGCCTTCACGGCCTAAGATGGAACCAGGGAATAAAAATTTTGCTTTCTTCTCTATTTCATCTAAGAAAATATCATCATGATCAGGGTCATGGTGAAACAAAACATAGTTTTTTACTTGTGCAGCTTGGCTAATTCTTACGCCATGTTCCCAGCTTGAATGCCCCCATCCCCTGCGTTGTTCAAATTCCTCATCCGTATAGGTTGAATCGTAGACGAGTAAATCGGTGTCTTGAACCAATGCGAGCAATTCCTTGTCGAGAACTTCCGGCTCATGTTCGGTGTCTGTCACATAACATATTGATTTTCCATTATAATCTAGCCGATACCCAGTTGCCCCACCAGGATGATTGAGCGCGATCGTTCGAATCGAAATTCCATCGCCAGCGTCGATCGTGTCGCCAGCGTTGAAATCTTCAAAAGATAAATTCGCTTTTAAGCCGTCAAGCCGAACGGGAAAAAGGGGGGCGGACATTTGGTCGGCGAAAATTTGTCGCACCCCACCGGCGCTGGCAAGGTGGCCGGCAAGGATCTGAATCCGGGTTCCCGGCTGGTAAGCGGGCATAAAAAAGGGGAATCCGCTGATATGATCGTGATGTGTATGTCCCAGAAGGATGGTGTAGTCTTGCTTGCCGTTCTGGAGAAGATGGCGCCCTGCGGCCCGCAGTCCCGTTCCCGCATCAAACAAAAACTCGCGGCCAGCGACGCTGACGCCAACGCAACTGGTATTGCCACCGGCTCTCATGTGCGTGGGTTCCGGGCAGGGGATACTCCCGCGAACACCCCAGAAAGTGATAAGCATGACTGGGCACTTCTCACTTGATATTAAGAGCGATTCTTAATACACTGACGATAGGACGACTGAGTTACATCGCTATATTTCGCAGATCATACCGGTCCTGTCGATGATCGAACGAGGCTTAGGCCTGATTTTTTATAAAATAATCTTTTGGTGTTGCTCTACAATCGATACTGCCTGCCTTGGTTATCGCCGTTGGCATAGGGGATCTGTGTTTAATTATATTTTTTACGACTGGTTGTTCGCGATTATTCTGAGACAACAAGTGTGTTTTGTATATTTATTTACTAGTTAATCGTTTTCCTAATTCAGAAAATAACCGAAAAAATTATGGAGCCTGGGTTTGATCGTCGGTATTTGATCCACCGTACTGGGTTGTCTATACCTTGTCCTGGATCAATTTCATACAAAGATGTGGTTTTGTCTCTGCCAATTTGCATGCGAACGATTATTTTTTTATGATCGCAAGCGCCGATCAGTCGCAATGGACAAAATGTTAAGGACAAAAAAAGCGCCGTACAATGGTTGTACGGCGCAAGATATTTCATGATGGCAACCGATCGGGGTAATCCCCCGATCGACAGCCTCGATTATAGGTTAGGCAGGGCCTGCGAAACGGCCGCCATGGCTGCGACAAACTTCTTCGGTTCGTAGAGTTCTTCTTTGTTGGTCGCAGCGTAGCATTGGTCAAGTGCCAACTTCAAAGCGGCATATTGAGTCCCGTTCATCACCCCATCCTGATTGAGGGTTGAGATGATGGACGAAATCGCCATGGTCGTCTGTTCGGCCGTTACATAGTCGGTGGTATCGCCCGCACGGGCGGCCGCAACCAGGGCGGACAGCATCGCCTGCATATCTTCGCGGGTATATTCGTGTTCGCCCAATTGATCGGCAAGCTTACCGGTGATCTCGCCGATGGCCCGGGCCCGTTCCTGGGCATTGCCTTGGCCTTGCGACAAGGCCAGATGCAGACCCAGCATTTCCTTTTGCAGGGCGTTGCCAAGTTCGGGTGAAACCCTGGCGGCAATCGCCTTCAACATGACCGCATTCGCGTCGTTGAAGTGTGGGATGCCGGGTGCCACCATCGTGCTTTCGCGTTTTTCCCAGCGCAGGTTGCTCATCGGGTGATGACAGGCATGGCAATCGAAGAACACGAGTTCGGGGAAAGCCCCTTCACCCTTGCGCTTTGGATTTTGCAGTTCCGTCACCATCCGCTGCAACGAAATCGCCTGGCCTGCGGCCCACACTTGGACGCCCTTATAGACGCGCTTGCGCTTGCGATAAATATCGTCGATTTGGAAGTGCGCGGGTTCGATTTGGGTGAAGGTTTGCAGTTCGAACACGAGACGCGGGTGACCGGCCCCCATGATCTTATGAGTGACGAAACGATTTGCATCGCCAAAATGGCAATTCATGCACAGTTTGGCGCGATCGACCGGACGGTCGGTCGGATACATGCCGTATTCCGAGACGAGCACCTTGTGATCAAGCTTGCCTGTCGCGTGCGGGCCAAGCCAACGCTGGGCACCGCCGTGGCACGCCTCGCAGCCAACCCCGTCGGCTTGTTGGTATTGGATGCCGCGCAGATCTTGACGGATATTGTCCGCATGACAATCAAGGCAGATTTCGGCTTTTTCAGCACTTGGCAGGCCAAGATTGCGGGCAATCCGCTTGCTGAGATCACCTTGCAGGACGCTGAACGCCTTGGCGTGCTTATCACTGCGTTGCCAGGTTAAATATTCGTTTTGCAAAACACCGTTGATTTTTTTGCCGGTGTTTTGCACGGACCCATGACAAGGGGCACCCGCACACGAGGATACGCCGATATGGGTATCCGGGGGTGACGGGATTTCGGCCGAAGCCGACTGTGCCCCTAAGAAAAGGGCGGTCGCGCCAATCGCGACCGAAAGGGAAAGCAGCTTGGCCAGCCTCACGATCATCTGCCGCACTCCAAAGTCGCATCTGTTAATGTCGCCAAGGCGTAATGCACCTTTTTCGATATTATCTTAAGATATGTCTCGAAAAGAGGACTTACGTCTATTCTATTGCCCCGAAAGCGTTTAAATGCCGCTAATGCGCTCATTTTAAGGCTTCCAGACGTTTTTGTACAAAGGCGCGCTCTTCGCTGCCATCCTTAAGATTGCCGAGGAGGCGCGTCCAATAGGCCGCAGCCCTTGGACGGTCGTTATGGTTGGATGCATCAAGCCCCAGATACCAGAGGGCGTCGCTCTGTTCTGGATCGAGGGCATTGACCTTACGCATCGCTTCCACAAAATCATTGGGTAAGGTTTCCCCTTTTATGCCGGTCGCAAGCCCATCGGCATAGGCCATCAAGAGGTCGATATTGCGCGGATTGGCTTCGGTCCCGCGTTTCAGGGTCTCAAGCGCCAGGGGCAGATCGCCCGTATCATTGTAATAGCGGCTAAGCTCGATCCAGCCATCCATATCGGTCGGTGACGATTGCGTGCGCGCGACCAATTGTTTCTGCTTCGATGGATCCGGCTTTGCGTTGGACGAACTTTTGCCGACGGGTTTTTGAGGATCGGCCGCTTTCGGTTCGTCGCCGGGGGGCGGTAGGGCTGCCGCGCGTTTGCGGGCTTCTTCTGCCTTTTCCTTATCGCCCATCACCGTATAGGCGTTGGCGAGACGTTCCCATCCGGCCTTGTCGTTCGGATTTTCGTCCAGCTTTTTCGCCAGGCGTTCAACCATCGAGCGGATCATGGCCGTGCGTTCACCGTCGCTCATGGACGCGGCTGCATCCATTTGCTCGCGCGTGGGGCCGGGGGCAGCAGCACTTGCCGCAGGGGGCTTTTGCGCCGATGAGGCCGCAGATGGCGGTGATGTTGGGGGGGCAGCGCCATCCTTGATCGCGCGTCCGCGCTTTCTGGCTTCTTCGGCCTTATCCTTATCGCCCAAGACATCATAGGCCCCGGCCAAACGTTCCCACCCGGCCTTGTCGTTCGGATTCTCGTCGAGCTTCTTTGCCAAACGGTCGACCATGGAGCGGATCATCGCCTGACGTTCGTCGGGGCTCATCTTCTGCATCGCCTCGATCTGCTCGGGCGAGGGTTTAGCATTGCCCGCGATCGGCGGCATCGATAGGGGCGATTGCGGTGGCGGTGCGGCATCGGGCACATCGTCGCCCAGTTCGCGCAGCGTATCGGCCACCCGCTCGCGCCAGGGGGCATTGGGGGGTGCGCTCGATAAAAGATTGCGCAACTTATCGATGCCGATCTTGACGCGGTCGTGCTGAATATCGGCCACGGCCAGATAATACCGCGCCCGAGGATCGTCGCCGGATTTATCGAAGGCGGCAATGGCGGCATCGGTCACGGTATCCTGGGCTTCCAGAACCATGACTTCGCCCAATTGCGCGAACAGGATGGGTTCGTCCGGGGCAAGCTCGATCGCTTTTTGGAAGGCTTGCTTCGCCTCGGTATATTGTTCCGTCTGGGCCAGCGTACGACCCAACAGAACCCAATTATTGATATCTTGCGGATCTTGCTTCAACTTCGCCCGGAGTTGGCTTGCCATCTCCTTCAATTCATTGGGCGAATGGGCGGCACCGGGTTCCGTCCCGGCGATGGTCGACGTGCCGGGCAGGGCCGGCAGCAGGATCGCCTCCGGGCGGCCGACGCCAAGATAAATCACCGTCGCCGCCACCGGAATGATGGCGGAGAGACCAGCAACCCACAGGACGCGATTTTGCGCGGAGGGCGGCTTGAAGGCCATTCTCTCGCGTTCTTCAGCGGCCAACATGCGGCGGGCGATTTCGGCCCGTTGGGTCGATGCCGCCTCTTGGCTCAGGACGTTATTGTCAAGGTCGGTTTGCAGGTCAACCAATTGCCGGGTATAAATCGGCAGGGCGACATGTGCCTCATTCTCGATATCCTCTTCGCGATAATCGCGAACGAACGGATAAAGCAAGGCTGCGAGCGCACCCAAGAGAATGATGCCAGCGGAAAGAGCAAAGAGACTGGTCATTGGGAATCCACGCGCAGATCGGGGCGGTTCATCAGAGCCTTCAAACGCCGTTCTTCTTCGGGGGAGAGCGGCTTCGTCGCCATGGCCGGACCCGAACGACGACGCAGGATGAGGACGACGAGGCCGATAAGACCGGCAACGGGTGCGACGAGCCATAAACCGATCGTGGCCATCGTGATGCGCGGTTTCAGAAGCACGAAATCGCCGTATCGGTCGACCATGAATTGCTTGACGGCTGCATCGCTGTCTCCTGCCAACAGGCGTTCGCGGACAAGCAGACGCAGATCTTTGGCAAGACTGGCATTCGATTCGTCGATCGAGACGTTCTGACAGACGAGGCAGCGCAGGTCCTGGCTGATCGAGCGGGCCCGGGCTTCAAGCACGGGGTCGTCAAGCCGTTCGCCGGGTTCGATCGCAAAGGCGACACCGACGGTGCACAAGAACAGTGCCGCGGCCAGAGGAGCGACGCGCAGTTCCCGTCTCATGGCTTGGCACCCTCGGACGAAGCGGCCTTCATCGCGCGCTTGCGGACCGTTTTCAGGCTGAGGCGACGACCAGTCAATGAGATAATCCCGCCCAAGGCCGCAAAACCGGCCCCAAACCAAATCCAGGGGACGAGGGGATTGAAATAAAGCCGGATCGTATAGCCACCTTTGCCGTCTGGATCGCCCAAGGCCGAATAGAGATCGGCCAACCCGTTGGAAGAGATGGAGGTAACGATGGTTTGGCTGCGGGCGACGGGATAGTTGCGCCGTTCGGGAAACAGGGTCAGCGTGCCACTCGGGGTTTCGACTTGGAGGCGGGCCCGCTGCCATTGATAATTATCTTGCATCCCTTCGGTGACCTCGACCAAGGTCACGCTGCGTCCGGCGATGGTCGCGGTTTCGCCGATCCGCATGACATCGACCTTTTCCGCCTTCCAGGCAGTCGAAACCGCGATACCGGCAACCAGGACGCCGACGCCGAAATGGGCCATCAACCCGCCCCACATGCTTTGCGGGACATGGGACAAGCGGCGTAACGATGTTCCAAAGGGTACGCGCAGCACCTGCGCCCGATCGAGAACATCCGTGACGACGCCCCCAATCACCCAAGAGGCAACGGCAACACCGAACAAGGCCGCCGGACTGTCGGTACCACCTACGAGGGCGGCAATGACGACCATCACAAGAGCGGCAAGGCTGGCCGGAACCATTTTGCGCATGACGGGACCCAATTTTGCCCGCCGCCATGCAAGCATCGGTGCGATTGCCATCACGAGAATCGCCGGGACCATGGCAAAGGGGAAGGTCAGGTTGAAGAACGGTGCGCCCACTGACATTTTCAGACCGAAAATTTCGGTGAACAGGGGCCAGAACGTGCCGAAGAACACGATCAACATGCCGATGCTGATCATGAAATTATTGAAAATGAGGGTGCTTTCCCGACTTTTTAGTTCAAACTCATTGCCGGCGGCGAGGCTGGGCGCGCGCCATGAAAACAGGCTGAGGCCACCGCCGATCACCAGCGCGATGAGGGCCAAAATGAAACTGCCCCGTTTGGGATCGGAGGCAAAGGCATGTACTGACGTAATGACGCCAGACCGGACGAGGAAGGTGCCGATCAGGCTCATCCCGAAGGTGATGATGGCAAGAAGCAGGGTCCAACGAATCACGGTTTCGCGTTTTTCGACAACCGCGACACTATGCAAGAGGGCGGTCCCCAGAAGCCACGGCATGAAAGAGGCGTTTTCGACTGGATCCCAATACCACCAGCCCCCCCAACCAAGCACGTAATAGGCCCACCAAGAGCCGAGGGCGATGCCGATCGTCAAGGCAACCCAGGCTGTGAGCGTCCAAGGCCGCAACCAACGGGCCCAGGCGGAATCGATTCGACCCTCGATCAGTCCGGCAATGGCGAAGGAGTAGGAGACGGAAAAGCCAACATAACCGAGATAGAGGAAGGGCGGGTGAAACGCCAATCCCGGATCCTGGAGGAGCGGATTGAGATCGTTTCCATTGATCGGTGCCGGGATCACGCGCAAAAACGGATCCGACGTAAAAATGACAAACGCCAGCATACCGAAACTGATCAATCCCTGGACTGCCAGGGCACGGGCCTTGAGGGTCGTCGGCAAACTGCCGCTGAGCAGCGCCATCAAGGCACCGTAAAAGGCCAGAATAAAGACCCACAGCAGCATGGAGCCTTCGTGGCTGCCCCAGACGCCGGTAATTTTATAAAGCATCGGTTTGGTCGTGTGCGAGTTATTCACCACGTTCAAGACCGAAAAATCTGACACGACATGGGCAAACATGAAGGTGCCGAACGCGACCAGAACCAGTGCAAAATGCACGAGTGCCGCTGGTTTGGCAAAAGCCATGGCGGCGACGTCGCGACGGGCGGCGCCGATCAAGGGAACGAACCCTTGGAAACCGGCAACGAGCAGGCCCATTATCAGGGCGAAGTGACCAATTTCAACGAGCATGAGACGCCACGAAAAAAGAGTTAAGGGCCCCAGGCGACGAAGCCGACAGCACCGCACGGCCACTAGGTAACACCAGCGACCACCTCAGTGCAAATCTTCTACCATAGGATTGATGGAATAGACTATGGCCATCCGGCGCTGCGAGGGGGCAATGCCCGTAAAAATAGGTGGTTTCGCGCGCTTATGTCGCATTATCTTATCGGGATGATCAGAGCGCTTATCAATTTTTTTGCGACTGAGGTCGTGAGGGCGGGGAATCGCTTTTCAGGGTGTGGCAGCTAAAGAACGGAAAATAATTACAGTTTTTTTTTGGAGTTTTTATCGTAAAATTTAAATAAAAATTTTATTATTTTTTTTGCTTCCTTGGGACTATTGTCCTACTTTATAACTGTATTGATGTTTTATCGTCGATGCGGGCGATGATAATCATCGCCCGCATTGTCTGCATCGGTCATTTTCGATCGTTTCGTTTATTTCAGCGTCGCAATGCCGTTCTTGTTCAAGGGGGCAGCACGGTTTTTGCGCGGGCAGGTAAGATCGCTCACGATGACTTGTACCCCATCGGGGTCGATGCGGCTTGTCGTCACGAAACTGCAATCGTCTTGAGACGGGGCGGCCTTGCTTAGGCAATCGAGATCCATGACATGGATGTCGCGCCCTTCGCGTCCGGGTTCCAAGCGATTGATCATCGTGCATTCTTCTTGGTTTGAGGCCTGTTGTGGCCGATGACGGCTTGCCGCTTCGGCAGACGGCAGCAGCACCAAAGAAGAGGCGATGGCGGCGAAGACGGCGAGTTTTGTCAATCCGGCGTAAGACATGGTCGAATTCCTAGTTTTGCGATGCAATCTATATGACGCGTTGGGCCATATCTGATGCATACAAGGGTTATATCTCGGCAATAACTGGGGTGATGCCAAGATGATTTATCCTGGTGGCATATTCGTCAGTAACTGGTTTAAGAAGTGACGAGATAAAGCTAATTAATTTCCTGGGTGGGGGGCACCATGATTATTGGAAAGTAATTCACTTTATCCCGCCATTTCATGCCGACGAGGGTTTAACCAACCGATGGCCGTATTTTAACATTTCTTTATCTACGGTTCGTTTGATCGTCGCGGCTTACGCAAGGGTATATTCAAAGACCGTGCCAAGTTTGAGCGGGGGCAAAAAAACAAGGGTTTCTCTTGTTTGGTGCTGATTGATGCTGCGTTGCAGGATCGATTGTTGGGAGAAAGTGGTAGAAAATGCTAATTTTTAGTCAATATTGTCATGATGCAGGATTGGGGGGCCTGTTTTGCCGATAAAGACCTTGCGTCATAACCGAGCCCAGGCACAATCCGCGGCACTGTCGGGCCACTGTGACAGGCGACACTGTCCCTGATCACGAGCCGTTACGGTCATGGAGAAAAAGGATGAGCCGGTATCGCGTGATCTTAGGGTTGGGGGTCTTGGCTTTTGCGGCGCTGGGCGGTGTCGCCCGTGCTGAAGGGGATGGCGAAATGATTTTCAAACGCTCTTGCGGCATTTGTCATTCCGTCATGCCGGGCCAAAACCGGGTTGGGCCGAGTTTGGCTGGTGTGGTTGGCCGCAAGGGCGGCACCGTCGAGGGCTATACCTATTCTACGGCGATGAAGGAAGCCGGACCGACTTGGGATGAGGCGGCCCTCGATCAATTCATCGAAAATCCGCGCACATTTTTAGCAGGGACGAAAATGGCCTTTATCGGATTGAAAAAACCGGAAGAACGCGAGGCTGTGATCGCGTTTTTAAAAACGGTTAACCCCTGACCGCTCAGCCTATCCGGCGGACCGATGGGTTTATGCCGCGATCTCGTCCGCTGGGGCGCCGTTCAGCAGACGGGCATAAAGCCCATCGGGGCGGGCAGCCAATTCTTGATGGCTGCCATCTTCAACGATGGCACCGTCTTTAAAAACCAGGATCCGATCCGCATGACGCACCGTCGACAGCCGGTGGGCAATGATGAGGGTGGTTCGCCCCGCCATCGCTTGTTGGAGGGCGGCTTGGATCGCCTGTTCGTTGGCGGTATCGAGGCTCGATGTCGCTTCATCGAAAATGAGGATCGGTCGATCGGAGAGCAGGGCGCGGGCAATGGCAACCCGTTGGCGTTCGCCACCGGAGAGTTTGATGCCCCGCTCGCCGACGAACGTATCGTAGCCTTCTTTCAGAGAGTCGATCATCGGGGCCAGTCTTGCCCGTCGGGCAGCGGTTTCAACCCCGTCAGACGATACGCTTTCTTGGCCATAGCCGATATTGTCGGCAAGACTGCGATGAAATAGTGCCGGATCCTGAGGGACGAGCGCAATCGCCCGTCTGGCACTGGTGCGCGTCGTGTGGGCGAGATCTTGGCCATCGATCAAAATTCGCCCGTTTCGCGGCTGATAAAGGCCGAGCAGTAATTTGACGAAGCTGCTTTTGCCGCCGCCGGAAGGTCCGACCAAGGCGACGGTCTGTCCGGCGGGAATATGCACCGAGAGATCGCGGAAAACGGGGTTAGGGGCCCCGGCATATTGAAAAGTGACGGCTTCAAACCGGATTTCGCCCCGCTGTGGCATCAGGACCGTTCGCCCTTGATCCTGTTCGGCCTCGCATGGGCGGTCGAGTAGGGCGATCATCTCCGTCATTTCGGCAACGGCATTCTGCGTCTCGCGTACGCCGCGACCAAAAGTGACGAGTGTGCCGCGTAAGACGAATCCGCCGCCGATGACGGTGGCAACGGTGGCCGCGGACACGGTTCCGTCACGAAACCCCTGCAAGGCGATGGCGATCGGGGCCATGAGGATCAGGGCGGAAATCGAGGATTGGAGGCAGTCGCTATAAACGGCGGCATTCCAGGCATCGTTCAAAATGCCGGTCCATTCACTGACGACCCGGGCGAGGCGGGCGGTTTCGCGTTGTTCTGTGGCCCAGCTTTTGACGGCGGCATTATTGCCCAAAGCATCGACCAACTCACCCGTCACCCGACTGTCTTCGGCAAAGGCGCGCGTCATCTTCGGCATGACCCGTGTTGCATTGAACCAGATCGTGGCCAAGCAATAGATCGTACTGCCGAATACCATGGCCCCAGCCGCAGCGGGGCTGTCCGGCGCGATGGCGAGGGCTGTGATGAAAACCAGCAAGATGGCGGGAATGAACAGGAAATAGCAGCAACTGATGAAAATATCGTAACCTTGGGCGGCGCGGGTGACGGTTCGCGCGGTCGAGCCCGCAAAATGATCGGCGTGCCATCCCGTTTCAAAGGCCTGTACCTTGCTAAAACCTTGGATGACGATGGCACCCATCGCGCGGGTGGTGTGAAGATTGATGGCGCGATCCGAGAATAAGCGCGTTGCGACGGCGAGAAAGAGCAGGGCAAGGATGAGACCCAGCAAACCGATGAGATGAACGGGATCGGCCCCGTGTCCGGCGGCATCGACCGTGTCGCCGATCAGTTTCGTGGCCATAACGCCGAGGATCACGGAAAACAGCATGCCCGTCAGAAAACAAGAGACGCGAACCCGGTCTTCGATCAGGGGGGTGAGAATGAACCGCCGGATGGCGTGTCGCGTGACCGGGATATCTTCTTGTGTCGATGCCATAACGCGCTCGCCCAGGATGTTGATAAAACCGAAATTGAAAATTATCCGATATAGGATGTATTTGAATAAATAAAAAAGAAACCTAAGTTTCTTTTTTAAAAGACGACGACCCAACCATTTGGTCGGAGTGAGAGGATTCGAACCTCCGGCCCCTAGCTCCCGAAGCTAGTGCTCTACCAGGCTGAGCTACACTCCGCCGTCGCAGGAGGGTGTTTATAATGACCCGTATCGGCTAAGACAAGGGAAAAATGTTGTTTTTTACCGTGATGAAAACGCACTAAACCCATGCGTCTGTTCAATAGCCGCGATGAAGACAAAAACGCACCACGTCAAGCAAGGCGCGTCGTGCCGGGACATCCGGGAAAATGGCAAGCGCATTGCTGGCCGAGGCCCCATAAACGCGGGCCCGTTCCAGGGTTTCGGCCAGGGTGCCATGTTTGTTCATGAGGGCGATGGCGTGGGCAAGATCGCCATCCTCTTGCTGCTGCTCTTCAAGGGTCCGTTGCCAAAAGCGCCGCTCTTCGTCCGAGGCGCGTTCGATGGCGAGTACGACGGGTAGCGTCATCTTGCCGTCGCGGAAATCGTCCCCGACGGATTTGCCTAACTCCGCCTCGCGTGCGGAGTAGTCGAGCATGTCATCGATCAACTGAAAGGCCATGCCGAGGTCGCGACCGAATTGCGCCAGGGCTGCGGTTTCTTGGGACGACCGACCGGCCACCACGGCACCGACTTCGCTTGCCGCCGCGAAAAGAGCGGCAGTCTTGGCGTCGATCACCTGAAGATACGCGGTTTGCGTCGTGGCGATATCGTTGGCGGTGATGAGTTGCAGCACCTCGCCCTCGGCAATGACGGCGGACGCGGCAGAAAGAATGCGCAACACGTCGAGAGAGCCGTCTTCGACCATCAACTGAAAGGCGCGGCTAAACAGAAAGTCGCCGACGAGCACCGACGGTTTGTTGCCCCAAACGGCATTCGCCGTGGCAAGGCCGCGTCGCAGATCGGATGCATCGACGACATCGTCGTGAAGCAGGGTCGCCGTATGAATGAATTCAACGGCCGCCGCCAAAGCCAAGTGGCGCTCGCCCGTGTACGCGCAGAGTTTGGCCGCGGCCAAGGTCAACATGGGGCGCAGACGTTTGCCGCCGGCCGAAATGATATGGCCCGCCAATTGCGGGATGAGGGCGACGGGACTGTGCATCCGGTCGAGGATCAAATGATTGACACGGTCCAGATCGTCGGCAACGAGAGATGTCAGCGCACTGATGTCGGCCGCCGCATTCTGGCGGTTTTCCGTCGCTATGGTGTCGGGCATCGCTGCCAACGCGTCATACTCCCTGTTCAACCAATATGCCCCGGATCTGCCGAAGGCGCCAACACATGAGCCAGCATAGAGAGAACGTGCGACGGGTCAAGCCCCGCCTGTCACCGCTATCCATATGCCGACTGACCGATAGAATCGACAATCCGATCTACCGGCCCTGTCTATGCACCAGACGGCAGGATCGATCAAGCGTCATCGTGCCCCGCCATGGCGCACCGGATGGGTGGTACTAGCGCGCAAGATAGGTTAAGAATCGGACTATGACCAATAATCCGATGATCAGCGAAGATCTTTTTTTGGGTGGCCGGGTGCGATTGCGACAACCCATGAACGGGTTTCGGGCGGCGATCGACCCGGTTTTTCTGGCTGCTGCCATCGAGGCTGCACCGGGCGAGCGGATTCTGGAATTGGGTGCGGGGACGGGGCTTGCGACGCTTTGTTTGGCAAACCGACTCTCTGGACTCGATCACACCGGGCTTGATCGGCAAGCGGACCTCGTCGAACTTGCGGTGGCGAATGCGGTTTTGAACGGGGTTGGCGATCGGGTCCGGTTTTTTGCGGGCAATCTCAGAGACCCGCACCCCGAATTGCCATCGGGGGGCTTCGACCAGGTGATGGCAAACCCACCCTATCTCGCAGCAGGTCATGCGACCCTCCCCGATGGCGAGGCCCGCCGTCTTGCGGTTGGGGAGCAAGGGCTCGATTTTGCTGATTGGATCAGGCGAGCCGTCACGTGGGTGCGCCCCAAAGGGCGGATTACGGTCGTGCACCGGGCGGATCGCTTGGATGATGTGATCGCAGCCCTCAAAGGACGCGCGGGGGAAATCGTCGTCTTTCCGCTCTGGCCCAAGGCGGGCAGGCCTGCCGGTCGGGTTTTGGTGCGCGCGCGGGTCGGGGTGCGCACGCCCTTTCGCCTTGCGGCCGGTTTGATCCTGCACCGAGACGATGGGTCCTATACCGAAGAGGCCCAAAAGATTTTGCGCGAGGGCAAGGGGCTTTGTTTTTAGCACGGGGCCGACGACCGGCGGTGTCGCGGCGATGGCTTTTGGAAAAGCGAACCGGGATCCTCGTACGGTGCGCTTTTCTAAAACGGGTTATTCGTCTATGTCGGGCAACATGCCCAGGGCCCGCATATAGATTTCGAGCATCGTTTCTTCTTCGTCGAGTTCGTTGCGGTCCCGTTTACGCATCGAGATGATTTTCTTGATGATTTTAACATCGAAGCCGTTTCCTTTGGCCTCGGCATAAACGTCCTTTATATCTTCCGACAGGGCCTTTTTTTCTTCTTCTAATCGTTCGATCCGATCGATGATGGTGCGCAACTGATCGGCGGCGACACCGCCGACATCGCCGGATTTGTTTTTAGTTCTATCGGTATTCACATCGTTCATCGGTCTGTCATCTCCGTTTTGAAAATAGGTGGCACAGGGTCGGGCGACGATATCGGGCCACGGGACATGATGCAAGCCGGGTGTGTTGTCGGGGTGGGTTGCTCTTCCGGTTGACTGCTGGTATAGGGCCATAAGATGTTGCGGGTCTATCCGGTTTTGCCCGCCTTGGATTGGAGAAAGGCATGTCGAGTTTCACCGACTATAAGGTCGCTGACATCACTCTGGCGGATTGGGGTCGCAAAGAAATTGCGATTGCCGAGACCGAGATGCCGGGCCTTATGGCTCTGCGCACTGAATTCGGCGCCTCGAAGCCGCTCAAGGATGCGCGGATCATTGGCTGTCTGCACATGACGATTCAGACGGCTGTTCTGATTGAAACCTTGGTCGCCCTGGGCGCTTCGGTGCGTTGGTCGTCCTGTAATATTTTTTCGACCCAGGACCACGCGGCGGCGGCCATTGCCGCGCAAGGGATTCCTGTTTTCGCCTGGAAGGGCGAGACCGAAGAAGAGTACGAATGGTGCATCGAACAGACCGTGCGCGGACCCGATGGCTGGACGCCCAATATGGTTCTGGACGATGGCGGCGATGCGACGATTCTGCTGCACAACAAATATCCTGAACTGTTGAAGAATGTGCGTGGGATTACCGAAGAAACCACGACCGGCGTGCATCGTCTCTATGAAATGCAAAAGGCGGGCAAACTTGCCGTTCCTGCGATCAATGTGAATGACAGCGTCACCAAGTCGAAGTTCGATAATCTCTATGGCTGCCGCGAAAGCCTGGTCGACGGGATCAAGCGCGCGACCGACGTGATGATGGCTGGCAAGGTTGCGGTTGTTGCCGGGTTCGGCGATGTCGGTAAGGGATCGGCCGCCTCCTTGCGCAGCCAAGGGGCCCGCGTCATGGTGACGGAGATCGATCCGATCTGCGCGCTCCAGGCGGCGATGGAAGGCTATCAGGTCGTCACCATGGATGAAGCGGCATCCATCGGCGATATTTTCGTGACGGCGACGGGCAATGTGGATGTCATTACGCTCGACCATATGCGCCAGATGAAAGATCGTGCGATCGTCTGCAATATCGGCCATTTCGACAGCGAAATTCAAATTGGGTCTCTCAAGAACTACGTCTGGGACGAAGTGAAGCCGCAGGTCGACGAAGTCGTGTTCCCGGATGGTAAGCGCCTGATCGTGCTGGCCAAGGGGCGTCTCGTCAATCTTGGGTGCGGCACCGGTCATCCGAGCTTCGTGATGAGCGCATCCTTCACGAATCAAGTGCTCGCTCAGATCGAGCTTTACAATCATGCAGAACGCTATGAACGTAAGGTTTATGTCTTGCCGAAACATCTGGATGAAAAGGTTGCGGCCTTGCATCTTGCCAAGCTCGGCGTGCATTTGACGACCTTGACACAAGAACAAGCTGATTATTTGTCGATCAGCAAGGTTGGTCCTTTCAAGCCGGAACATTACCGCTATTAAAGGCTGACCGGTTCGAACGCCGTTGTTCGAACCATCAGACTGTTGAAAAGCCCGATTGGTTAATGGCAATCGGGCTTTTTATTTTGTAAATTATATAATTGCGTGATTTAAAATTGCACATAATTTATTATTGTGCCGCTGTTCGAGAACGCCGCATACGACGGCTTATGTCATATGGATTAGGTCGAACACCGCATATCAGTCCATTCGGCTCTCAATGATCCGATCTATCGTTCTTGAGTGTGATGGCTGCGGCCAGACTGTATCAAGAAGATCACCCCTTTTTGAGAAAGAAGCGGGCCAGTTCCCAAAAACCGTTTGATGGCTTGTTCTTGATCAAGTGGCAATTACTATGGATATGTATGGTGTGGTTTGCTGCAATAAAATGCGTGTATAGTGTGCAAAGGGTCTATGGCGTGTGTGGGGTGGGTGTCGCTCGATGATTGACTGGGTTCAGGAGACTGCTGCGTTTGCCTTGGCCGGCATGAGTCTCATCGTCATTTACGCAGTCTTCATTCGTCCCCGTCATCGGCAAGACAGGGTGCGAAAGGGCGCTCTTGTCGCAGCACTGTCGACTCTGTCGGGCGTCTGTTACGATTATGACGGCCATGAAGGGATCAGAATCGACGGCCAAGATCAGGATGAAAAATGGCCGTTGCGCCTGTCATCGCTGATGGCCTCTCTCGGACCTGTTGATGGTGTTGCATTAACCCAGGCCATTCATCGTTTGTGCCAAACCGAGAATCGGTTTTTGGAAAAATTCACGACGCTTGATGGTCGCGTCCTGGAGTTTTCCGGCTTTAAATCGGAAAATTCCAATGACGGTCGGCCGTTCCATCTGATTTGGTGCGCTGATGCCAGTGCAGCCGAGCGAGATTTAAGGGAGCGTGAAGCCAATGAAAAAAAACTTTGGCTGCTTGCTCGTGTCGTTCAGGCCTTACCGATTGCGCTCTGGTACACGGACGAATCGGGTCAGCAGCAGGGGTTGAATCCCCGCTTCACCCATGAGACGGGTCTTGCCGAAACGGTTCGCCAATTAAGTGGGGTTGGTAAGGTCAATCAAGGGACCGTTTCCATCGGGCATCACAAAAATCTCCAAGCAGATGTCAAGCAAACTTATGAATTAATTGAGATTTCTCTTGATGGAGAGGGCCGTTTCGGCTTTGCGCTCAATCGATCGGAAACGGAAGATCTCAAAACGGAATTGATTAGGGTGGCCCATGGCCATCAACAAGTTTTAGAGGCGATCAATGTTGCCATCGCCATTTGGGGGCCGGATAAGCGGTTATTGTTTAGCAACAGTGCATTTGGTCGGCTTTGGCGGTTTGAACCTGAATGGTTGGAGCAGGAACCAACCTTGCCGGAAGTCTTGGATCGTCTGCGCGAGCGGCGCTTGCTACCGGAATATGCCGATTTTCCGCGCTTCAAGCATGAACAAGTGTCTCTCTTCGAGTCCCTGATCGGCACATGGGAAGAGTTGTTGCATTTACCTGACGATCGCACGGTGCGTCTTCATATCGCACGCCATCCGTTCGGCGGTCTAATTTTTACCTATGAAGATGTGACCGATAAGCTTGCCTTGGAACGGTCTTACAATACGTTGACCGAGGTTCAGCGCGAGACCCTGGACAATCTATCGGAAGGCATTGCCGTTTTCGGCAGTGATGGTCGCCTCAAACTCTGGAATCCGGCCTTTTGCCGGATTTGGCAATTGCAGCCGGAAGATTTGAACGGCAAGCCGCATGTTGGGCTTCTGGTCGAAAAAGCGCGTCATCTCTATATCAACGAGGTCAATTGGGAGACGACCCGGCGCGAGGCCATCAGTCGTGCCACAAGCTATGCCCCCTATATGAAAGAATTGGAACGCCAAGACGGATCGACGGTTCGTATCAATGCCGTCCCCTTACCGGATGGCAATATGCTGTTGACCTATCTCGATGTTACGGATTCCGTGCGTGTCGAACGGTTCTTGCGTGAAAGAAACGAAGAACTTTTGACCGCTGATGGATTGAAAAGCGAGTTTATTGCCAATGTCAGTTATGAATTGCGGACACCTTTAAATGCGATTAGTGGTTTTGCAGAAATGCTTTCTAATCAATATTTCGGTGAATTGAATCTAAAACAGATGGAATATTGTAAAGGAATATTGGATAGCTCTTCACGTCTTTCTTCATTGGTCAATGACATTTTGGATCTTGCGACGATCGAGGCGGGGCAGTTCAAGTTAGAAAGTGGGTCCGTCGATATACACGGTCTTTTAGCGAGTATTTTATCACTGAGCCGGGAACGTGTGCGCCGCTCGCACCTATCGCTGCATTTTGAATGTCCGCCTGATATCGGTTTTTTGGTCTGTGACGAGCGGCGCTTGCGTCAGGCCTTGTTCAATTTGGTGACGAATTCGGTTAAGTTTACCCCGGCTGGCGGAACCATCACCTTAAAGGCACGGCGCGACGGTCAGTCCGTGGCTATCAGCGTCCATGATACAGGTGTTGGGATCGCGTCCGAGCATCACGGACGGATCTTTAATATGTTCGAGCGCGGGGACACAAAAACCCGCCATGCCGGTGCCGGGTTGGGATTATCCTTGGTCAAATCGTTCATTGAGCTTCATGGCGGTCATGTCGAGCTTGAATCCAATCCGGGCGAGGGCACGACCGTGACCTGTTGGCTTCCGGTTGGTGGGGAATAACCAAGGGCGAGCTCACATCTTTCCCGATCGGTGCCGATCGGGAAAGATGTCGGAAAACACGGCCGAGACGATCGATGGATGCTTAGCTCATTCTCGTATTTTTGGCCCGCGGTGTGCGGCTGCTGCCGCGACCAAGGCCGATTTCTTTGGCAAATGCCGATCGTTGTGCTGCGTAATTGGGAGCTACCATCGGATAATCAGCCGAGAGGTTCCATTTGGCGCGATATTCTTCCGGGGTCATATTATAGGTTGATCTGAGATGCCGCTTCAGCATCTTCAGTTTTTTACCATCTTCAAGGCAAACCAAATAATCCGGGGTAATCGACTTTTTAACGGAGATTGCCGGGCGTGTTTGCTCTTGTTTTGGCTCGGGGGCACCAGCATCCAATGCTTTTAATGATGAGTAAACGCCATTAATCAACCCAGTGAGTTGATTGTTCGGCAAGCTATTGTTGCTGACATAGGCCGCAACGACGTGGGCCGTCATGCGCATAAGACCAGTTTCGGTCGACTTGTCAGTCGGTTTATCCATGTTTTTCATACTCTCTAATCGTGTTTTCTTTAGGTGGCTTATAGTCTCAAACCATATTATTGATGTCAATGCAGGCTATCAATAAGAATTGAGTTAATTATAAGTAAATTTACCGTTTACTGATTGCGGCACATGAATTTATGTTAAAAAATCTTGATTAATTTTGCCGAGAACGGATGGAAATACCGCCATGAATCCGTAAAACGAAGAAAATTAATATAATTTTAACTATAATTACTCACTAGTGAATTTTAAAAAAAGGATTTTTCGCGGCTAAAATTGATTTTTTAACAAAATCGAACAAAATTGCTCAATAATTAGCCTCATTCTCAATCTTTGCCGATGATGGCAAATCTGCTATGTTCTATATGCGACCATCACAGTGAAAAATCATTGCCAAGAGCAAAAAAAATTATCCTAACAATTTGATTTAAAACATTTAATTTTTTTTCATGCGCGATCGTCATGCTCATTCTCAAAAACGAGATGCCATGGCCCCCGTCTATCGCGGCCTACCCTGATGTGATAGAAAATACGACGCCATTGCGGCGAATGCGGCGAGCGATCCGTTTTGAGCGATCGTCGTCCGGCCTGATCTTCGCGATCGGGCGTGTGATACAGCACAGCCTGCGTGCTGCGGCCCCCTTCGGAAAGGCTCTTTTTAATGTCCAAGACTATCGTTTCTGGTTCGCAAGAGGCATTTTTCGCGCAATCCCTTGCTTTTGCCGACCCGGAGATTGCGGCGGCGCTGACGGATGAATTGGGGCGTCAGCAGCATCAGATTGAATTGATTGCCTCAGAGAATATTGTTTCGCGTGCTGTGCTTGAAGCGCAAGGCTCTGTTTTAACAAATAAATATGCCGAAGGTTATCCGGGTAAGCGCTATTATGGCGGGTGTGAGTTCGTCGATGTCGCCGAAAGTTTGGCGATTGAGCGGGCCAAGCGGTTGTTCGACTGCGCCTATGTCAATGTGCAACCCCATTCCGGTGCGCAGGCCAATCAGGCGGTTTTTATGGCCCTCTTGCAGCCCGGCGATACGATTTTAGGCATGTCGCTTGCCCATGGCGGCCATCTGACCCACGGGGCCTCGGTCAACCAATCGGGCAAATGGTTCAATGCGGTCGGCTATGGGGTGCGTGCCGAGGATCAGTTGATCGATTACGACGCCGTGGCGGATCTTGCCCGCACGCATCGGCCGAAACTGATCATTGCCGGTGGTTCTGCTTATCCGCGCATCATCGATTTTGCCCGGTTTCGGACGATTGCCGATGAGGTCGGGGCTGTTTTTATGGTCGATATGGCGCATTTTGCCGGGCTTGTCGCGGGTGGTGCCTATCCAAGCCCCTTGCCCCATGCCCATGTGGTAACCACGACGACTCATAAGACTCTGCGCGGGCCGCGGGGTGGGATGGTCTTGAGCAACGATCTTGATCTCGGTAAGAAAATCAACTCGGCCGTCTTCCCCGGTTTGCAAGGGGGGCCCTTGATGCATGTCATCGCGGCGAAGGCCGTCGCCTTCGGCGAAGCCCTTAGTCCCGGTTTTAAGGAATATGCAACCGCCGTGGTCGATAATGCGCGGATATTGGCCGAGACATTGGTCCAACGGGGGCTTGCCATCGTATCTGGCGGGACTGATTCCCATGTCGTTTTGGTGGATCTGCGTCCCAAGGGCGTTACTGGGCGCGCCGCTGAACAGAGTTTGGAGCGGGCTGGGATGACCTGCAACAAAAACGGGATTCCGTTTGATCCCGAAAAGCCGATGGTCACTTCCGGGATCCGCTTGGGCACACCCGCCGGGACGACGCGCGGTTTCAAGGCGGCGGATTGGCATGTGATCGGCGGATTGATCGGTGATGTCTTGGACGGTCTTGCCAGCAATCCCGACAATAACGGTCCGGCCGAAGCCTTGGCGCGTCAGAAAATTGCCGAACTCTGCGATGCATACCCGATTTATCAGGGATTCTAAGGGGTACGGGCGCACCCCAATCGGTCTCATTGGGGTGCGCCCGTAGAATTGCCCGGTCTTTGCCCGGTGTTGTCTCCCGGGTGGTAGGCGTCCGATGCGGACCAAATCGGTCGAGTGGCACCTGTGCGTAAAACGACGCCGAGGTGCTGCTTATTCGTTGAAAAATAAATTCTTTTTTGTATAGACATAGGTAATAACGCCCGTTCATTCGGATTAGGCGGTTTTCATCCTTCGGCAATTGCGACGGCGGGTTGGTTTTTCGGGCCTACCGTTCCAGGGAGGGTTCCGGCATGCGGTGCCCGTTTTGTGGCTTCGATGATACCCAGGTCAAGGATTCGCGACCGACTGACGATCGGTCGGCGATCCGCAGGCGCAGGCTCTGTCCCAATTGTGCTGCGCGCTTTACCACGTTCGAGCGCGTTCAGTTGCGCGACCTCATCGTCGTTAAAAAGAACGGCAAGCTCGAAGCCTTCGACCGTGACAAGTTGGCGCGTTCCATCTTTACATCATTACGCAAGCGCCCAGTCGATACGGAGCAAGTGGAGCGGGTTATCAATTCGATCGTGCGTCAGTTGGAAAGTTCCGGCGAGACCGAGATTGAAACCGCCATGATTGGCGAATGCGTCATGGCAGCCCTTGCAACGTTGGATCAGGTGGCTTATGTCCGGTTTGCCAGCGTCTATCGCGATTTCCGCGAGGCAAAGGATTTTGGCGAATTCATCGGTCGCATCGGCCAAGAAGACAGCGATGACGACTTGTGAACGCGGCTTATAAGGTGTGAGGCCGATCGTCACGATCGCCGCCTCGCCATGGGTTTGAAGGATTGCGGATGTCGTCATGGACGGAGAATGATCGCGCGGCGATGACGACGGCTCTCGCCCTTGCGGCCCGTGGATTGGGGCGCGTTGCCCCCAATCCGGCCGTCGGATGCGTCTTGATCAACGAGGGCCGGATCGTGGGCCGCGGGTGGACGCAGCCAGGCGGACGCCCCCATGCGGAAACGGTGGCCTTGGCCGAGGCCGGGGCGGCAGCGCGGGGGGCCACGGCCTATGTGACTTTGGAGCCTTGCGCCCATGTCGGCAAGACGGGGCCTTGTGCCGAAGCCTTGATCGGGGCGGGGGTGAGCCGGGTCGTGTCGGCGCTCGAAGATCCCGATCCGCGCGTTTGCGGACGCGGCCATGGCCTGTTGCAGGCGGCCGGTATCGATGTCGCCATCGGTCTGATGGCGACCGAGGCGGGCCATCTCAATGCGGGATTTTTGAGCCGTGTCAAGACGGGCCGTCCCCTTGTGAAGCTCAAGCTGGCGACGTCGTTCGACGGGCGTATCGCCACCCGGTCCGGTGAAAGCCAGTGGATTACCGGGGTCGAGGCCCGCACCTTCGTCCAGACGATCCGATCGCGTTACGATGCCGTCATGGTCGGCAGCGGCACGGCCCTGGCCGACGATCCGGCCTTGACGCTGCGCCTTGCAGGTCTAGATCATGAGACGCGGGTGCGGATCATTGTCGACAGTCGGCTGCGCACACCCCTTAGTGCGCAGTTCGTCCGTGGGGCAAACCGCCATCCGAGTGTATTGATCACCGTCCCACACGGGTCATCCGGTGCCGAAATCGATCGGATCGGGGCTTACGAGGCGGCGCGGGTTACGGTCTTGACCGTTCCCGCCGATCCGCAAGGGCGGGTCGATCTTACCGCCATGATGCAGGCCTTGGGGGCGAGAGGATTGACGCGGGTCTTATGCGAGGGAGGGGCGGAATTGGCCGCATCCCTGCTCCGGGCGGATCTCGTCGATCGGATCGCCTGGTTTCGCAGTCCTGGCATTATTGGCGGCGATGGCCGTGCCGCGATCGGTCCCTGTGCGATCGACCGCCTTGTTCATCAGGTGCGTTTCGAGACGATCGGGCACGCAACCCTGGGCGAGGATCGTCTGGATCTGGTGCAGCGCGTCCGGCAGTAAGGCTGGGATCGGGCGGAGCCGTTTCGCAAAAATGGCATGATCTTTTTTTGAATGAACGGGCTAGGTTGGCAGCATGTTTACAGGAATCATTGCAGATCTCGGACGCATTCGGCAGATCGAGCCCGATGGCGACCCGCGTTATACGATCGAGACCCGGTTTCGCACGGATCGTATTCTTCTGGGCGCATCAATCGCCTGTTCCGGCGTGTGCCTGACGGTGATCGAAACCGGGCCGGATTGGTTCAAGGTCCAGGTTTCGGCCGAAACCTTGGGCCTGACGACGGTCGGGCAATGGCAGGTCGGCACGCGGCTCAATCTGGAACGGGCACTCTGCCTCGGCGATGAATTGGGCGGCCACATCGTCTCGGGTCATGTTGACGGGGTGGGCACCGTGGTGTCGCGGACACCCGATCATGAGTCCGTGCGCTTTGAGGTTGCGGTGCCGGATCGGCTTGCCCCTTACATTGCCCGCAAAGGGTCCGTTGCCATCGACGGCGTCTCTTTGACGGTCAATACCGTAGAGGGGCGGCATTTTGCGGTGAATATTATCCCACATACCCAGGCCGAGACTTGTTTTGGCTGGCTTGATGTCGGATCTGCCGTGAATATTGAGATTGACATGCTGGCGCGGTACGTAGCCCGTCAGATCGGTAGGGATCAATCATGACGAAATCAGCAATTTTTTCCTCGATCGAGGATGTGATCGAGGATGCGCGCCAGGGCCGGATGTTCATACTGGTCGATGACGAAGATCGCGAAAACGAGGGCGATCTCGTCATCCCGGGCGACAAGGCGACGCCCGAGGCCATTAATTTTATGGCAAAATTTGGGCGTGGGTTGATTTGTTTGGCCTTGACCCGCGAACGGGTCGAGGCTTTGAAACTGCCCTTGATGCCCCAACATAATAGTTCGCGCCTGCAAACGGCCTTTACGGTGTCGATCGAGGCGCGCGAAGGGGTGACGACGGGCATTTCGGCCCCGGATCGGGCCCGCACGATTGCGGTTGCGATCGATCCCGAGAAAACGGCCTACGATCTCGTCACCCCCGGCCATATTTTCCCGTTGATGGCCCGCGACGGCGGCGTCCTGGTGCGGACCGGCCATACCGAAGCCTCGGTCGATATCGCGCGGCTTGCCGGATTGAACCCATCCGGGGTGATCTGCGAGATCATGAAGGATGACGGCACGATGGCGCGCCGATCCGATCTCATCGATTTTGCTGCGACCCATCAGTTGAAGATCGCGACGATCGCCGATCTCATCGCCTATCGGCGTCGCCACGAGAAATTGGTGGCGCGCAGCGTCGAAACGACGATCACCAGCCGGTTCGGCGGGGCCTTTCGAGTGATCGTCTATGTCAATACCCTGAACAATATTGAACATTTGGCCTTGGTTGCAGGCGATGTCACGACGGGTGGGCCGGTTCTGGTACGGATGCATGGGCTCAATCTGTTGGATGACGTGCTGGGCTGCGGGACCGGCGGGCGCGGCGGCGAGTTGCAAAGCGCGATGCAGACCATTGGGGCCGCCGGGCGTGGCGTCATCGTCCTGCTGCGGGAATCGCCGGGAACGGCGCTCGGCGATCAGGTCCGCCATCATCTGGGCCATCAGACGGCGGCCGCACAGTTGCGCGATTATGGCGTCGGTGCGCAAATCCTGTTGGATCTCGGCGTGAAAGAAATGATTTTACTCTCCAATACCCGCAAGACGATCGTCGGCCTCGACGGCTACGGTCTCACCATCACGGGCCAACAGCCGATTGTTCAAGGTCCGCATTCCCCGACAGGAGCCGTCTCATGAGCGCGCCGCATCTCTTGATCGTCGAAGCCCCCTATTATCGTGAAATTGCGGCCGAGTTGCGGGCTGGCGCACAAGAAGCCCTAACGGCCGCAGGCGCGCGGTTCGATACGCTGGCGGTGCCGGGCGCTTTCGAGATTCCGACTGCGATCGCGATGGCATCTGGGCTCGTCATGCCGCAGGGTCAGCATCTGCGCCGGACCTATGATGGGTATGTGGCTTTGGGTTGCGTCATTCGCGGCGAGACGACCCATTATGATTATGTCTGCGCCGAGAGTGCGCGGGGCCTGTCGGATCTCTCTCTGCGCCATGGGCTTGCCATCGGCTTTGGGATTTTGACCGTCGAAAACGACGACCAGGCCTGGGCCCGCGCCTTGCGGAGCAAGAAAAACAAAGGGGCGGAGGCGGCGAATGCGGCCTTGGCGATGATCGCCCTCAAAACGCGTTTATGGGACAAGTCTGAATGAGTGAGTCTGAAAAGAAACGGGCGGTCCGCACGGGCAGTCCGCGCAGTGCGGCACGGTTGGCGGCGGTTCAAGCCCTGTATCAAATCGACCTGACCGGCAGTACCGGCCAACAAACCATCGCCCAATTCGTGCAGTTCTATCTGGGTCAGGAAATCGACGGCGATGAATATCTGGCCCCGGATGAGGTCTTGTTCCGGGAATTGGTCACGGGGACCCTGGCGCAGAAAGACACGCTCGATCAGCATATTCTAGGGTGCTTGACGGCAGAATGGCCGCTCGACCGGTTGGAAACGATTTTACGGGCGATCCTGCGGGTTGCGACGTTCGAGCTTGCCTGTCGTGCCGATGTGCCGGCGCGGGTCGTGATTGCCGAATATGTCGATATTGCCCATGCCTTCTTTACCGGACGGGAACCGGGTCTGATCAATGGCGTGCTGGACCGTTTGGGGCGCACGCTGCGCACGGATGAATGGCAGGCGCTGCATGGGGTGAAGAAAGGCGACGCCACGGTATGACCGGGGGCGGCCTCGCGGGGAAAGGTCTCGGCGAATTTGGCCGGATATCGGCCTATTTCGCGCCGCTTGCCGCCCGTGAGCCGGGTGCGCTCGGCCTTGTCGATGACGCCGCCCTCATCGCGGGGCCCCCGGGGATCGAACTTGTGCTGACGGCGGATGCCCAGGTCGAGGGGGTCCATTTTCTCGGCACTGATGCCCCCCACGATGTCGCGCGCAAATTGTTGCGCACTAACCTGTCGGATCTGGCGGCGATGGGGGCTGTACCTCGGGGCTATCTGCTGACGATAGCCTTGCCCCGGCGGTGCGACGATGACTGGGTCGCCGGATTTGCGGCGGGTTTGGCGCAGGATCAAGATATCTTCGATCTGGGGCTTTTGGGGGGGGATTCGGTCTCGACGCCGGGTCCGATCACCCTATCGATCACGGCGCTTGGGCATGTCCCGCTCGGCACGGCGATCCGGCGATCCGGGGCGCTTGCGGGCGATCTTATCTTCGTATCCGGGACGATCGGGGATGGCGCCCTTGGGCTCTTGGCGGCGACGGGGTGCCTTTCCGATTGCGCGCCAGCCGACCAGGCCTTTCTGGCCGATCGCTATCGCTTGCCGCAACCGCGCACCAGGCTCGGCCCTGCCCTGCGCGGGCTCGCCCACGCCATGATGGATGTTTCGGACGGGTTGGTGGCCGATCTCGATCATCTCTGTGCAGCCTCGCGGGTGCGGGCGGAACTTTGGGTCGATCACGTCCCCGTATCGCCTGCGACCGGGCGGGTGCTGGCGGCGAGGCCCGCTATGATCGAGACGGTTTTGACCGGGGGCGACGATTACGAATTGCTGTTCACGGTTGCCCCCGATCGGGCGACGTCGGTGCAGGCGGCGGCGGCGGCGGCGGGTGTTGCGGTCACCCAGATCGGGTGCCTGACAAGGGGCGATCGGGACCGGCCCGCTCTGTCAGTATTGGAGACGCCCGGCGGGACCCCCGTCCCCCTATCGCGGCGCGGCTGGACCCATGACGGGGCGCACGGAATTTATTAACCATTGGTGGCGATACTGATCGGGCGTCTCTTGCTGGCGCTTTTTCATGAGGTCGCCCTATGGGGATTATCCGATCCTGTTTGATCCTGATCCTGATTGCGTGTCTCGCGGGGCCGGTGCGGGCGGCGGAAGGTGGCGGTGAGGGCAAGGGGGCTGGCCCCGTCTACGCCCGGCTGAAGCCTATATCCTTTTCGGTCATCGGCAATACCAATAAAATCGAACGCGAGGTCAGTATCCTGCTCAGTCTTGAACTGCATGAGGGCAAGCTTGAGGCAGAGATTGAACCGAACCGGCGCCGCCTGATGGACGCGTTGTTCTTGACCCTATCCGATGTTTACGATTCCGCCCCGCCGGGCAATGGTCCGGTGCCGTTGCCTTTGATCAAGGAACGGCTCTTGGAAACGGCGCGGGAGGTTTTGGGCAAGGATTTCGTCGATACGGTCCTGGTCATCTCCATCGGCGAGCGACCGCATAAACATTGACCTGCTGCGGAGGTGGCCGCCGCAGCAGGTCATGCATCTTCTTACGACGTCGGTGCCGACAGGGACCATTCATGGCCGAAGGGGTCTTTCAGGCGGCCGTATTTATCGCCCCAAAATTGCTTTTCGAGCGGCATGGTGATCGTGGCCCCGGCGGCGACCGCATCGGCCCAGACCCGATCGATCGTGTTGGGGGTAAAGCACAGATGGATCGTCACGGGCGTACTGCCAAGGGCCAGGGGTGTCCGGGAATGGCCGTGAAATTCCGGGAAATCATCGCTCAGCATGATACTGCCACCCTCTGGGAAGCCCAGATGGGCGTGCATCGTGCGGCCGCTCTCATGCAGGTGATGTTCGCCCAAGGTAGCACCGAAGGCTTTTTGATAGAAGGCAATGGCCCCCGCCGCATCCCCGACCGTAAGGTAGGGTGTGACCGGCAGGGTCTGAATTGTGCTCATGGGCGGGGGCTTTCGTTGGAGGTTAACCGTTCACGATGGCTTGCAATTGGGTGGCAGAGCCGTTGAACAGATCCTGATCGCCGGGCAAGGTGCCGGTATCGGAGAATTGCCAGAACGTATAGGTGCCCCAGTTATAAGGCAAGGTGCCGACGGTCGTGTTGTAGCGCGCGATCCATAGCGGGTTGGTTGCGGCGAAGCTGCGGCTGTTGCCGGTGCATTGGGACCACCAGGCCGTACTGGTATAGATGATCGCATCGCGGCCGGTGAGCGCCTTATATTGGGTGGTGAAACTACTCAGCCACGCCACCATCGCACTGGTCGACAACCCATAGCAGGCGGCACCGTTCGGGTTATATTCGATATCCAACACACCGGGCAGCGTCCTGCCGTCATGGGCGGCCCCGCCGCCGTGATTGACGAAGAAGGTCGCCTGCGCCGCCCCGGTCGAGAGGTCGGGATGGCCGAAATGATAGGCCCCGCGATAAAGCCCGGCACTGGCGGCACCGTTATATTGCGTGCTGAACACCGGATTGGTGTAGCCGGTGCCTTCGGTTGCCTTCACGAAGGCGAAGCGGCCGCCCAGATTGAAGACGTTCGTCCAATTCACGGTCCCTTGATACGCACTGACATCGAGGCCGGACACGCTGGTCCCGGCCGAGGTGATCGGGCGGGTGACGTTGGTGCCGTGGGACGGGTGCAGGGTGGTGCCTTGTTCGACCCGTCGAATTTGCGAGCCCATGGCGTGATCGCCGGTTTGTTGTTGCGCCGTCGGGGCGGCATGGGCGGCAGCGGTCAGGGTCGCGGCCAGGGCAAGCGTGCCGAAGCGGATCGTGGGGGAAGCAAAAACCATGAATCATCCTCGAGATGGGGCCGGATGTGGCGAAGATTGCTGTCGGTGGGTTGCGCGAAACAGGCGGTCAACACAACAATTATGGGTGAGGTGGCGGCGCACAATCCAGCGAAATTCGCATAAAACCCGCCCGAATTATGACAAATTTGCTGGGCGCTCCCGTCTCTATGCGGGCTGATGTTCCGCACGGGAAATGCTATAGAGGGGCATGCAGGATCGTGCAAAACGGCCCGCCCGTTGGGGCAGGGTTCTATCGGGGATGAAAGGGCGTCCATGAAGGTTCTCATCGGTTCATCGAACCCGGCCTTGGGTCAGGCGATTTGCGACGTGTTATATTTACAGCCGGTTGCGGCCTCGTTGCGCCGGTTTGCCGACCAGGAGGTGCATGTCGAGATCCATGAGAATGTGCGCGGCGAGGATGTCTATATCGTTCAGCCGACTTCCAACCCGTCGAACGATACGTTGATGGAATTGCTGATCGTGGCGGATACGCTGCGGCGCGGGTCGGCCCGTCAGATCACCGCCGTCATGCCCTATTTCGGTTACGCCCGTCAGGATCGCAAAACCGGGTCGCGCTCGCCGATTTCGGCGAAGCTGGTCGCGAATATGCTGGTGGCGGCGGGGATCGACCGGATCTTGACCCTCGATCTGCATGCGGGTCAGATCCAGGGTTTTTTCGATATTCCGGTCGATCATCTGGAGGCGGCCCCCCTGTTCGCCCAGGATGTGCAACGCCATCGCGGCTATAATATCGACGGGGTGACGATCGTGTCGCCCGATCTTGGCGGGGTCGTGCGGGCGCGGCGTCTGTTGGGGCGCCTGTCGGGCGACAATAAGCGCCAACCCCAGGATCTTGCCATCATCGACAAACGCCGCCCGATGGCGGGGGTGAGCGAGGTGATGAACATTATCGGGTCGGTCGAAGGGCGGCATTGCGTGATGATCGACGATATCGCGGATTCCGCCGGCACGCTCTGCAATGCCGCAACCGCGCTGCGCAAGGCGGGGGCCTTGTCGGTCACGGCCTATGTCACCCATGGCGTCCTGTCCGGGGCGGCGGTGGACCGGATCATGAAATCCGATCTCGAAGAATTGGTCGCAACCGATTCAATCGCCAGCACCGCCGAGGCCGCCGCCTGTCCCAAAATCCGCCGGATCTCGGTCGCCCATCTGTTGGCCGATGCGATCCGGGAAATCGACAGCGACGGGTCCATTTCGCGCCTGAATCAGATTTGACCCGATCGGATTTGTAGGGAGGGGGGTGTAATAAGAACAAGAGAAGAAAAAATTAGAATCTCAACTATTTGCCTGTTGCGCATTCAGTAAAATCTTTTTATGTTCTCATTGGTATCTTGGCAATGAGAACGGATTGATGCGATGCAGATGGCGGCCCCTCTGAATCATCGCTGGCATGACCGGCTGCGCTTTCGCGGGGCCTGTGCGACGCCGACTGTAAACTCAACTGTAAAAAAAGATAAATATGATAAAATCAATAGAATCATTCCGGATAATTATAAATTTTCTATCAATTTTGATGGTAATCTGAAGGCAATTTCTTCATTTTGTTTGGGGGTCGTTGGTGCATCGGCGGATTTATCGCTCGATACATTGCTGATTAATGCCGGTCGATTTAATCGATATTTTGGCAATACGAAAAGAGAATTGGATGAGTATGGAAATTCACCAGTAAATTCAAAGGATATTATCATCGGTTATAATGCCTATAAAAATGGTCTATTGGGAAAAAATAAATGATTATGAAAATAATGGAAAAAATACTGAGTTGGACGGTAACTTATATTATATTTATTTTTGTTCTTATTATATATTCTGGTCTTGCCGTATGCGATGTTAGAAATTCTTTCTATGAATATTCACCGACACATCGATTTTCAGCAGATTATACCTATGAAATTTGCGGCGGTGCGATTTCTGTGCTGACCGGCACTGTCTCGGTCTCAAAAACTGGGACATTCATCTGGCTTTGGTTCGCGCGACCCGAAAAAAACATCATCTATGTGTCGGATTATGATGAGGTGGTCGGCATGAAATGGGTATCGGATGACCGATTGGTCATTCTGATCAATGGAGATCCGGGTCGCGCTTTCACGCATAAAAGTTACATTATGATGGGGGATGATCCGATCGACATCGAGTATCGCGCGACTGGCCCGGTGCCACGGGACTGACCGTTGTCGGGGGTTATTCCTGAAATCCGGTAACGATCCAGTACCCAATAGATTGCACCGCCCAACTATAAAAAAAGGATTTTTTCGTGATGATAAATTTCTTTAAAAAATTCATGATTGGTTTTATGAAATTAGCGATTTTTTTTAGCAATTAGGATATTAGGTTGCATAATTATAAGTATAGTTCTGATATTTATCAATATTTACTTTAATCCCTTTGATCTTTGTTTTGGTCCAACCAAAATGAAAAAACTCTCACCGAATACACGATTTATCGCACTCTATGAATATACAAGTTGCAGCAATGGTTATCGGTTCAAATCGGCGACAATCTCCGTGAAGGATAGTTTTATCCGTCCGATCATGCCATCGCAAAGCCGACAGGATGCCGAGACGATGATTTTTTACAGCGATACAAACGTCGTGCGTCACATGCGGTGGGAAACGGATAATAAATTGATCATCATTACCGATGATGACAAGGGGCACGTGTTGGAACAGAAAACGCACATCATGATGGGCGCTTATCCGATCGAGATCGAGTATCGCGGTGCGGCGTCGGAACCGCCTCGCTAGGGCCTTTCTATACGATCAAAGGTGAGGCCGGTTTCCATCCAATTGGGACGAAACCGGCTTTGTTGTTTTGAAACGGATCACGACCGGATCGGGTTCAGGACCGTGCCGTCCAGGGCGAATTTCGGCAGGTAGTCGAGGCCGATCCAGGAATGGAGCATTGCCGCCCAGAGTGCGATGCCTTCCAGGGATTTTGCGATCAGGTGGCGGCCCCGGCGGCTGGTCGGGTCTTGCGGGGTGACATGGTCGAGGCCCATGATGCTGTGAAATTCATCGGCTTCGACGTGAATGTCGAAATAAATGTCGCCCGCCCCGATCTGGTGCATTTTCCGGGCGACGGCCTTGAAGAAATCGTTGGAACAGCGTTCGATCCCGCAATTGATGGTTAAAACCCACTGATCCCGATCCGCCGCCAGCGCCAGCGGATAGGCCAAATTGATGCAGGCATTGGTTTCGATCGTGGGGATGACGTCGAGGATCGCATCCCGATGGGGCAGGATGTCGAACTTCATCATCCACTGCATCAACATTTCATAATGCGGGGCTTCGCCATAGGCATGTTTGGCGTAGAAATTCATCATGGGATTTTCACTCATGGGCGTCGTCGCCAGCATCAGCCCCATGACTTTGGGAAATGTCGCCGAATGATGATAGAGGTTGACCGCCGCGTTATGAAATTCCTGCGGTGATTGGATCCGATCGAGCCAGGCATAAAACGGCATGGCGGCGACCGCCTCACTCGCCCGATGGATAGGTTCTGCGATCCAGGCATGGTCTTTGCGCAGACTATCCAAGGCCGCCTGATCAAGTTTCTCATAGACATGACCCTGATCAAGGTGAGCGAGTGCAGACATGACGGCCTTTCCCATAAGGTTGTAATGAATGAAATCAAACCCAGTAAGTCGGGTATGTCCGGCGGTTCAGCTTGTGCCAAACCAAACCCACGGCTTGGATGATCAGAATCCCGATCAGGGTCGGGAACAATAAAAACCACCAACTGGGCTGCGACAGCATGACGATGACCGGGTTCGATCCGGCGGGGGGATGAACCGTCCGCGTCACCTGCATCAAACTGATCGCGGTGGCGGTGGCGAGGCCCATGCTCCACCATGTACTGCCGAACAGCATTAAAAACACCAACCCGGTGGCCGATGTGATGAGATGGCCGCCGATGACATGGCGGGGTTGGGAAAAGGGACTGTCGGGAAACCCGAATAACAGGACGCAGGTCGCCCCGAACGAGCCCAGTACCAGCATTTCGTGGGTTTCAAGGGCGGCAAGGGCGGCAGTCGCAATGGCGAGAAAGGCACCGATCCAGCAAATTACGATAATTTTTATTGTTGGGACTGTGGGTGGTTTGCCGTTTGGGCGCAAGGTACTCAACAATGTTGACATGACGTTAAAATCCTTAATCGACCGACCATTTGAGTTTTTCTAAAAACCATTTCAGGTCATAATGTATTACAGGAGGTCGATATTCTACCGGTAAGGAAAAAACAACCGACCGTTTGATTATCGCTACAATTTAGTGATTATAAGTGCAAAATACAACAAAAATGAGAATGAAAATCATTTAAATACAGAGGTGTGAGAAAATTTTTATAGTCTAATGAAATCACTGATCAAATTTTCGTTCATTTGTTTGAAGATGTTGGGATCTTTGAAAATCCGCATCATCATCAGGCTTCCTTGAATCTCGGCAACGGCCTTTTGCGCCTTGAGACGGGCGATGGGTTCTTGCAATTTTTCCAAATAAATATGGGTGAAGCAATCGTTCCATTCAGAAAAATATTTTTTTAAGACATCGCGAAAACCTGGAACCGTGTCGATAATCTCTAAGGCCAGATTGCCCATCAGGCAACCGCCGTCTCGACTGAGAAAAAAGGCTTCTGTTTTATGAGTCATGGCTTCAAGACGGGCAGAACCGCTCAATGATTTGTCGTAAGCAATCGAAAAAATTTGATTATGAAAAAAACGATGAACATTTTCGACGGCGGTAATCGCCAATTCTTCTTTATTTTTAAAGTGGTGGTAGAGACTGCCTTTAATCAGACCGCAAGATTCAGCAATATCGGTCATGGAAGTGTTGTGATAGCCCTGAAGTCGGAACAGATCGATGGCGTGACTGATGATCGTTTCTGAATTAACCTTCATGCTTGTCTCACTCTGCTCTTTTTAACCGAACGGTTGGATTTATCGGGTGCAAAATCCTCATTTTAGTATGCATATAACGGCATAAAGGACGCCTGTCACGGGTAAATACGTGTCCTCGGTTGCACGATTCATTCATACAAAGAAGGAGCAAAGTTTTGGCGCGCACCCTCGGTTCAAAACAGGAAACATCGGCATTGGTGAAGAAAGCGTCGGGCGGCACGCGGCGGGCGCGTGCCGTTGCCCGTCCGGATATCAATCTGGTGGTGGGGTCCGTGCTGCATCGGTTGCGCGTCGCCTCGGGGCTTAGCCAGACGGCGGTTGCCAAGGCGATCGGATTGACGTTTCAACAGGTGCAGAAATACGAACGGGGGACGAACAAGATCTCGTTGGCCACGTTGATTTTACTGTCGGATTATTTCAAGGTGCCGCTGGCTACCTTCACGGACCCGGCCGAGGCGGCGGCGGGGGGCGATCCGGCCCTGGCCCATCCCGACGAATACCGCCAACCGACCAGTCGGGTGCGGTTGGAATTGGGCCGCGAATTGAACGAAATCCGGGACGAGGCCCTACTGCGTCCGATCCTGGATCTATTGCGCACGATCAACGGCGATCACCGGGGCGATCACGGCGGTGTCGACCGGTAATGTCCCGCCGGTGCGGGGAAGCGACCCGCACCGGCAACCCGCCCTTACGCGGGGGCGATGGCCGTGACGGGGATGATCAACCGTTTTGCGGATGAAGAATGACAAACGGGGTAGGGGGCACCGCACCCCCCATGTCCGATGTGCCTCCATATTGGACCCATGCCGAGGATATGGCGGCATCGCTCAATTGCCGACACTGGCACCCGTAGCGGGGTGAGGGGCAAGAAGCATCGTTCCGCCCCACCGGTCGCAATCCGCCCTCATGGCGGGGGTAACGACAAGTTGAAGCTTATCAAGTCCAGTCCGCGCGGGTTGCAATCCGCCCTCATGGCGGGGGTAACGACAAGGATTTGCTTATAAAGCTTGCTAATGCAGAAGTTGCAATCCGCCCTCATGGCGGGGGTAACGACAAGTGAAAGCTGACCCTGAGTCTTGGAAATCGGAGTTGCAATCCGCCCTCATGGCGGGGGTAACGACAAGTTGGCGGGATCGGAAACCTTGCGGAACGCAGTTGCAATCCGCCCTCATGGCGGGGGTAACGACAAGAGATTTAAAGTTTCTTCACGCATACGATGTGTTGCAATCCGCCCTCATGGCGGGGGTAACGACAAGTCAGCAGATCAACGCGCTTTACGATGAGCGGTTGCAATCCGCCCTCATGGCGGGGGTAACGACAAGCCCATCTCGCCTTCAACACGCGGCAGGGAGTTGCAATCCGCCCTCATGGCGGGGGTAACGACAAGGTATCCTAGGGAAAGTCCATATGCAAGCAATAAGTTAGGGGCGATTTTGCTGAAAAAAAATTTGGGTTTTCGGAGGGTTTTTGGGGCATTAACCACATTTTTTTCCACCGATTTTTGCGCTGAAAACATACAATAGTATTTTTATCGCCCCTTGGTCGCCGGTTGCGGATCGGCCCTATCGGCCCCGTTTTTCCCGTCCCGTGACATGGGGGTGCACGAAAAAAACCCGTGATCCGCGACCGGATCGCGACCCAGAATGCGCCCGGCTTGTCGAGAGATCAAGGGGTTCCCGTCGTTTTCGGATTGGGGCGGCCGCTCTCCAGGCGATCATGGGCCGACACAGTGCCGGTGCTCTTCGCGTGTGGAAACGATATGCGATGCAAAAACCGTTTAAAACGCGTTCTTGAATTTAACCGGGCGACAAGTTTAGCATAGACTGGCATGAAAGGGGGTTTTGTCGCGATGCAGGAAAAATAAAAACGGGCGCTCGAAGCCTTCTCCCACGGAGAAATGCCCGCCCTTGAATTGCGTCGCCGCCTGGATGGTGCGACCTATGGCGAGGTTTTACGCTTGTTAAGCGAGCAAGACTTGCCGCTGCCCCAGGCATCCGTGGTGGGTCGTGAAGAGAAAATCAGCCGCGCGCGCGTGGATGTTCCCGAACCATGTCGCGTAGTCTGAAACTCTTTGTGGTCGATACGGGCCCATCGATGGGGTTCCGGTTCGGGTGGATCGCCCGTGTGCGGCGATCCACCGATGACGTTTCGCACAACCTGCGTGCGGACCCCTGTTAAAGCCGATGCAGGAAATGCAGGGCGGCTGCTGCGTCGCGTTCCAGATCGCCCGCCAGATGGTGGGCCAGTTCGTGGAATTCGTGGCCGGCCTCGACCAAGGCCAGATCGCCGATCCCGAACGGGGTCCAGGGCAGGCCCAGATCGAAGCGGATCTGATCCAGATCGCGCAGCGGCTTCAACAGGGCGGGCATATCCATGGGAAAGAGGGTGCAGGGCGTGGCGTTCGACCCGCTTGTCGCCAAAATCGCATTGACCGCCCGGCGTCCGGCCTCGTTCGCCGTTTCCATGCAGGCGAGATCGGACTCGCATTGCACGTAATCGGAGGCTAAGACCAAATTGGGGATCGCGGTCGCAGCGGTCGGGCGCAGCGGCCAACTATTGACGAAATTCACGAACAGCGGTTCGAGATTGGTGGTTTCGCCATATTCCGGCGGGTTTTTGATTTCGATATCCGGGTCGAGGAACCAGGAATGCAGCATGGTATCGTCAAGTAAGGTCACCCCGCCGACATTCAGGCTGCGCTTCAATTCGGCCCAGACCTCCATCGCGATTTCTTCGGCGGTACAGGCTTTGGCCGGTTTTTTCTGACCGCAATCGCCATCGACCAGCCATTCGGAAATATCGACCGACAAAATCCCCTTGACCGTGCCGTCGCCCCAGGTATCCGGGATCGATTTGACCCAGAATTGCGCCTGCGACACGGAGGTCAGCGCCCAAGGCGTCGACAGATAGAGGGTATGGCCGTCATTGACCCGCACGTCGGTCTTCAAATAAAACTGAATCCCGTTCATCCAACGGACATTGGGGGCGATTTTCAGCATGCCCTCAAAGGCGGGGTTCGCCCGTTTCAAGGCCGGGGTGACCAGCTCGGCCATCCGTTCGATCGGGATGGCGGCGACGTAATAATCGGCGGTGAGATGTTGGACCGCCTCCGGCTGACCCGCAGGGGCGACCCTCACACCGGTGATCGTCTCGCCGTCGCATTCGATGGCGAGAATCTCGTAAGGATTGTGATAGGGAACACCCTTTTCCTTTAAAAGATCGATCCAGGGATTGAGGAACACATCGTTGGTCGGCCCGTTCAACACCCGGTCCATGGCGGGTTTGCCGGTGAAGACGGTTTCGGCCAGCGCCACCTGAACCTGACCGATGGTGCGGGCACTGGCCAATTTCGCTTGCGCCGCGACCAGGGACCGGGACAGGCCCTCGGCCATGAATTGTTGATATGCTGTGGACCGGGTGGCGGCCCCGACAAAATCCCACCAGGATTGCGCCTCCAATTCCTTCAGACGGCGGTCCTGGCAACTGGTCGCCACTTGAAAAAGCCGCATGGTGAAGAACAGCACATCGTCGAGGCCGACCTTATCGATGAGACGAAAGCTGTTATAGAGTTGCATGAACCAGTCGAGCGGCGTGTCGGGGATCGACGCCTCGAAACGATAGCCCGGTTTGTCGTATCGGGCGAGCAGGACGGTGCGCGCATCGACCAGATTGTCCAGCACGGTGCCGCCGCCGGGGCGCGGGATTTTCGCCATTGAGTCGGGCAAATGCTTGTAGCAACCGGGAAAAAACCGAAACCCATGTTCGCCGGGCAGGTCGGCGCGCCCGCCCGTACCCGTGCCGGGCACCGAGAGTGACCGGGCCTTGCCGCCGCGCACCCGGCGCATATCGTAAATGGCGACATCGAAGCCGCGATCGACCAATTCATGGGCGGCGGTCAATCCGCCGATGCCGCCCCCGATCACGATGACGCTTGGCATCAGAAAAACCCTCCCCGGTTGCGATTTTATAGCGTTACACCATAAAAGGGCGGCAGGGTCTTGGCAAGCATACCCACGCCCGGACGCGGGAAATTTATACCCGATGGACGAGATCGGCGAACTGGCGGGCGATGGTCGACCAGGCGAACGGACCCTCGGCGGTTTTGACGCTGGCGGCGGCGGCGGCGGTATAGAGGCCGGGTTCCCGCACCATCCGGGTCATGGCGGCGGCAAAGGCGGTGGGCGAAAGATCGGCCGCGACGAGGCCCGCCCCGTGGGGGGCCACCTGTTCCGGCAAGCCGCCGATGGGCGTGACGATCATGGGCAGGCCCGCACCGTAGGCGGCGGCCAACACGCCCGACTGGCTCGCCTCGCGATAGGGGGCGAGGATGAGGTCGGCCCGGTCCAAGATCCCGGCAATTTCGGATTCCGGGATCCAACGATGATCGAGGGTGATGCGGGGCGAGGCCATGAGCCGGGGCAGAAGCGGGCCCGGATCGCCCGATCCCGCGATATGCACCGTAAAGGGCAGATCCGGCGGCATACCGTCGATCGCATCGAGCAGCAGGTCAAGCCCCTTATACGGCAGAAGCCGCCCGAAGAATAAAAACTGCAACGGACGATTTTGTGGGGCGGTGCGGACCCGGATCGGGGCGGTGCCGAACTGAAACACGCCATGGGGGATGACGCTGATCCGATGGGCGGGGATCTGATGATGGCGCATCAATTGGTCCGCCACCGCCTGGGTCAAGGTCACGACATGATCGGCATAGCGCAGTTCCAGCATCATCATCAGACGCCGGAACGGATATTCGTCGCCCGGATGGGCCACGGCATCATGGACGACGGTGATCAACTTCGCCCCGGCATCCCGCACCCGGTCGACCATGAACGGGGACCAAAGATGCGACATGGTCGAGATGACGGCACCGATGTCATTCTGGGTCAGGATACGCGAAAAATGCCGTCGCAAGCCCGACAGCTTCAACGTCGCGATGAGGGCGGTGCGGCGATTGTGGTAGGTATCGATCCCATGGACCGGCAGGCCCAGCGCCACGAGATCGTCGTAGATTTCCGCCTGACGCGACAGGGAAAGATGCAGCGTGCAATCGGCCACTGCCGAGAGGGACCGGGCGAGGTCCAAGGTATATTTCGGGCCGCCGCCCCGCCGCCCCCAATGCCATAGCAGCACGTTCGTCATTGCGCCCGACACCTTTCATCGGCGCGTAGCAACGGGCACACGGCATCGAGGTGAGGCACTGACCAATGGCCGTCCGGGTGCAGCAAGGGCAGGGTGGTTTCAGGGGCAAGCCTGATGCGCGTGCCGATCCGGGCCGCCTTGGCCGCCTCGAGATCGCTCGTGCGGTCGCCGATCGACCAACAGCGTTCGGCCGCATAGCCGCCATCGGCCAAGGCGGCCAAAAACATGCCGGGGGCCGGTTTGCGCCAGGGATTGTCGCGACGATAGGGGCCGATCCCTGCCGTGGGGTGATCCGGGCAATGATAGATCGCATCAATCACGATGCCTTCACCGGCCATAACCTGCTGCATCCATGTCATGAAGGTTCGAAACGCGGCCTCGTCATACAATCCCCGACCGATGCCGGATTGATTGGTGGCGATGACCAAGCCGAAGCCATAAGCCGTGAATAGACGAAGCAGCGGAAAAATACCATCGACGAAATCGCAATCGACCGGCCTGTACACATAGCCGTGATCGCAATTGATGACGCCGTCGCGGTCGAGGATGAGGGCGCGGTGTGTCGTCATGGCAGGAGCAGCCTTCACAAGGTTCTTATCGGGCAGGGGGGAAAGCGGTTAAACCCCGTAAAACGACCGGTACCAGGAAACGAAACGCGGAATGCCCTCGTCAATCGTGGTGGTGGGGGAAAAATTCAAGATCGCCTGGGTTTCGCTGATATCGGCATAGGTCGTGCGGACATCGCCCGGCTGCATCGGGGCCAGTTCGATCTCTGCCGTGCGCCCGCACGCAGCCTCGATCACCGCCACGAACCGGCGCAGATTTTCCGCCCGGTGATTGCCGAGATTGAAGACCCGGTGCGGCGGCGTGCCGGTGGGCGGGGTGTCGAGCGCCGACAGAATACCGGTGACGATATCGTCGATATAGGTGAAATCCCGTTCCATATCGCCGTTATTGAACAGGCGGATCGGTTTGCCTTCGAGGACGGCGCGGGTGAAGAGGTAGGGGGCCATGTCGGGGCGGCCGTAAGGGCCATAGACCGTGAAGAACCTGAGGCCCGTCATGGCAAGACCGTAAAGATGCGCGTAGCTGTACCCCATCAATTCGCCCGCACGTTTGGTCGCGGCATAGAGCGATTGCGGCGTATCGCAGCGGTCGGCCAGGGAAAAGGGCTGGACCGGACTGGCCCCGTAAACCGAGGACGAACTGGCATAGACGAGATGGTCGAGACGATCCAACCCACGGGCGAATTCAAGCAGTTCGAGCTGTCCCACAAGGTTGCTGCGGCTATAGTCGCGCGGTGCCGTCAGGGAATGGCGCACGCCCGCTTGGGCTGCAAGATGGACGATGCGAGTAATGCCCAGACGGGCCAGCGGCTGAAATGCGGCCGTGTCGCAAATATCCCCCGCTACGAAACTGAAATGGCGGTGCGCGGTCAATTGGTCGAGCCGGGCCTGCTTCAAGCGCACGTCGTAATAATCGTTTAGATTGTCGAGACCATAGACATGATGGCCTTGGCGCAACAATTCCTGGCAAACATGGAACCCGATGAACCCCGCCGACCCGGTGACAAGAATGCTCATCGTGTTTTCTCACTCGATTGGTTAAAGGCAAAAATAGCATTGAGGCCGATCGGGGCCGCGTCGGCGGGGCGATATTGTGCGGCACGCATCGCGAAGATCAGTTCTTTGCACGGCTTTGCGGGGGGGTGCAACAAGTTTGATAAAGGTCGTGATAGGCCGCAGCCATCTGTTCGGGGTTGAATTGCGCCTGAATTTTCATCCGCCCGGCGGTTGCGATCTCATGGCGGCGGGCCGGATTTTCAATGAGGTGACGCCAAGCGGCGACGATCGCATCGGGATCGCGCGGGGCCACGAGATGGCCGGTTTCACCGACGATGAGGGCGGCATCGCCGACATCGGTCGCAACGACGGCAACACCGCAGGCCATGGCCTCGGCCAGCACGTTGGGGAATCCCTCGCCGAAGGCGGAGGTCAGGGTAAAAATATCGAAACCGGGCATCAGGCTATGGATATCCTGACGTTCGCCCAGGAAATGGAGATGCGGTGCCAATAACGGGTCGGCCAGAAATTCTTGCATCAACCCATTGTCGGATTGCACATCGCGGCCGATCATAAAAAACTCTGCCGCAATCCCCTGATGGACGAGACGCTGTGCGGCCAGAAGAAAGGTCTTGTGATCCTTCATCGGGTCGAGCCGTGCCACATGGGCGATGATCGGGTGATCGGCTGGCAAGGAAAAGCACCGACAGAGTGTCTCGCGGGCACCGGGTGTCGGGTGAAAGCGTGTCGCGTCGATGGCGTTCTGGATGAGGTGCCACCGTTTCGGGCGATATCCTGCCGCCCCGTGCGATAGCCGGGCCGCATGGGCATTCGTGATCACCTGATCGGGCCAGCGGGACAACAGGGCCAATAACCATTCGATCCAACAAAAACGATTGCGATAGGCCCGGTGATCGAGGCGCGAGCCGCGCACGTTCCAAAACACATGCCGCACGCCCGATGCCTTGGCGGCGATGAGCCCTAAAAGGTCGGCATGGTAGAGCCAAGTCTGCACGATATCGGGCTTTTCCCGGCGCAAATGCCGGATGAGACGCCAGAGTTTTAGGCAATCCGACGGTTTGCGCTGCATGCCGAGGACGAGGACGGGAATGCCCTGATCGATGAGGCGCGGGCCGACGGTGCCGAGATTGAGCAGTGAGACGACGGATACATCGTACTGCGTGCGATCCGTATGGGCGATCAATTGTTCCAAGGCATGTTCCGCACCGCCAGCGTTCAGGCCGGTAATGATGTGAATGATGCGCAACCGACGATAGGGAGAGTGCGGGGTTGTCTTGGTCAGAGTCATCTCGGTAAAAACCCGGATTTTGGCCTCTTCGTCAAGAGTCCTGTTCGCCGTACTCAGAGTCTTGTTCGCTGTGCTCAGTGTCGTGCTCGCTGTGCTCAGTGTCGTGCTCGCTGTGCTCAGTGTCGTATTCGCTGTGCTCAGTGTCGTGCTCGCTGTGCTCATGGACCTGGAATTAGGCATCGCGCAATGTGTGTCCATGCTGGGTGGCGGTCCCAACGCCAAAAGGGGCAGCCGCTTGTTTTGGTTCGGCTGTACTTATCATGGGGGTGTCCCCATGTCATGACGCGTAAAAGTTTATTTTTGCCAGTTGGTTATCTCGTTTTTATGAATTAACCGATGTCGGTTCCCCATGATATGTCTATACGGGCCGTTTGGTTTGCTATATCCCCATCTGCGGGCACGAGAAGAGAGTGGGACATCCAAGGACAAGATCTGGGTGATTTTATGGCAGAAGTGCCGCCAAAAATCGTTTTATTCATCAGGGCGCTGACGGTCGGTGGGGCGGAACGGCAAGTTTTAGCCTTGGCGGAGGCCCTTTGCGATGGGTTCGAGATCGTGATCTTGACCCTTTACGGCGATGCGGTGCCCGAGATTGCGGGTGGGGCCGTGCGTCATGTCAGCCTCGCCAAACGCGGTCGTTTCGATATCGTGGGGCCGCTCTGGCGGATCTTGCGTTTTTTTTGGTCGTATCGGCCCGATCTCGTCTATGGGTTTTTGCCGACGCAAACGGTGATCGGCACCTTGATCAGGCCGCTTGTGCCGCGCTTTCGGTTGGTTTTTGCGGTGCGTTCCTCCTTGGATTATCGGCGCTATGATTGGGCTCATCGATTGGTCTATCGCTTGGAAACCCATTGTGCCCGCCATGCCGATTGGATCGTCGCCAATGCCGAAGCGGGGCGACGCATGGCGATAACGGTGCGGGGTTTCGCCCCGGACCGCATCGCAGTGATCGACAATCTGATCGATTGTCGGGTCTATGCCCCTTCGGATGTGCCGTCGCCTTATCGGGCCGCCTGGCAATGGGTGCCGGATGGAGGGGTGATCGGCTGTGTCGCGCGGCTTGATCCAATGAAGGGGATCGACGTCTTTTTGGCGGCGGCCGCACTGCTGGCCCGGACCCATCCTGCGGTGCGTTTCGTCGTGGTGGGCGATGGGCCGCCAGCCTGTAAGGCCGTCTTGCGCGCGCAGGCGGCGGCCTTGGGTCTTGTCGCAGGGGATCGTCCATCTCTTTTATGGGTCGATCCGACCAGCGTGACCGATGGCGGGGCGATGACGGCGGTTTATCGCGGGTTCGATCTTTTGACCCTGTGCTCTCACGAGGGGGAAGGGTTTCCCAATGTCGTGGCCGAGGCGATGGCCTCGGGCGTGCCGGTCGTTGCAACCGATGTCGGCGATTGCGCCCGCATCATCGGCGATACGGGGTGCCTTGTGCCGCCGGGGGATGCGGTGGCCATGGCCCGTGCCTGGGCCGCTTTGTTGCAGGCGGATCGCCGGGCTCTGGGCCAGCGTGCGCGGGCGCGGATCGAGACGGTGTTTGACAGAAAGCGGGTGGTCGAGGATAACCGCCGGATGCTGTTGGCGGTGCTGGCCGGTTCGGCCTCGGTGTGAGGGCGGGGGCGTTTTTTTTGCGCGAAAGGTGTTGATCACGCGTGTGCGGCTTTACCGGATTTATCGATCTTGCAGGGGCGACGGAACGCGATCTGATGGTCGCGCGCATCCGTGCCATGGCGGATCTGATCGCCCATCGCGGCCCTGATGATGGGCAGCATTGGGTGGATGCGGCGGCGGGTGTGGCGCTTGGATTTCGCAGGCTGGCCATCGTCGATCTCAGCCCTGCGGGCCGTCAACCGATGGTGTCGGCCAATGGCCGTTTCGTCATGGTTTATAATGGCGAGGTTTACAATGCCGACGACCTCCGCCCGGCCCTCGCGGTGGGGGGGATTGCGTTTCGCGGCCATTCCGATACCGAAGTCATCCTGGAATCTTGCGCCGCCTATGGTGTGACGGCAACGGTCGAACGGTTGATCGGGATGTTTGCCATCGCCCTTTACGATCGCGAAACCCGAACCCTGACCCTTGCGCGCGATCGGTTGGGGATCAAGCCGCTTTATTACGGGCGTGCGGGCGACACGATCCTGTTCGGCTCGCAACCGAAAACCTTTCGGCCGCACCCGGCCTTTCAGGGGTCGATCGATCGTTCGGCGCTGGCGGCTTATCTACGCTTTGGGTATGTGCCGGGGCCTCAGTCCATTTATCAGGAACTTCAGCAAGTCAAGCCGGGCTCTATCGTTGAAATCGATCCGGCGGGGCGGATGCGCGAAACCTGTTTCTGGTCGGTGCTGGCGGTCGGTGCCGAAGGACGGGCCCATCGATGCACCTTGGACGATGCCGCTGCCATCGACCATTTGGATGGGTTGTTGCGCGATGCGGTGCGCCGCCGCATGGTGGCGGATGTTCCGCTCGGCGCGTTTTTATCGGGCGGCATCGACAGTTCGACCGTCGTCGCCCTGATGCAGGCAGAGAGTACCCGCCCGGTCGAGACGTTTTCCATCGGGTTTCGCGAGGCGGGGTTCGACGAGGCCCCCCATGCTGCCGCGGTTGCCCGGCATCTCGGCACATCCCACCATACCCATTACGTGGAACCGGCCGAGGCCCTGGCGGTGATCGCCGATCTGCCCCGGTGGTATGACGAGCCCTTTGCCGATTCATCGCAGATCCCAACCTATCTCGTCTCGGCTTTGGCGCGTCGGCATGTGACCGTTGCACTCTCCGGCGACGGTGGGGATGAATTGTTCGCCGGTTACACCCGCTATCTGCAGGGGCGGCGTCTCATGGCCGCGATCGAGGCGATGCCGGGGGGCCTGCGAGCATTTCTGGCGCGCGGGCTTAGGGCCGTGCCTGCGGCATCGTGGGACGGCGTGGCGGCGGCCATTCCCACGCGGTTCCGGCCGAAACGAGCGGGCGATCGGGCCCATAAATTGGCCGATCTCCTGCGCCATGGCGGCGGCGAACGGCTTTATCGTCAATTGGTCGGCCAATGGCCGGACCCGGCCCTGTTGCTGCCGGGGGTGGTTGAAACGGTCGATCCGATTTGGGAGGGGGCGCTTGCAGCCTCGATTGCCGATCCGGTCGAACGGATGCAGATGGTCGATCTCTTGACCTATTTACCGTCGGATATTCTGACCAAAGTCGACCGGGCCAGCATGGCGGTCGGGCTTGAGGCGCGCGTACCGCTCTTGGACCATCGTGTGGTGGCCTTTGCGCTCAGTTTGCCGATGGCGATGAAGATTAGGCGCGGCGATAGTAAATGGCTATTGCGTCAGGTACTCGCCAGATATGTGCCGAATGATCTCGTCAATCGTCCTAAGATGGGCTTTGGTGTGCCGATCGACCGATGGTTACGGCATGATTTGCGTGATTGGGCCGAAAGCCTGCTTGAGACGCACGCACTCGAAGATGAGGGGTTCGATCCGACACCGATCAGGGCGCTCTGGGCGGCCCATCTCTCTGGCACGGTGAATGGTCAATATCCTCTTTGGTGCGTGTTGATGTATCGGGCATGGCGCCTTCATTTGCCTGTTGTTGACGCAATTGCCTGATATTTGGTCGGTGGTTATGTGCGTCATTGCCCGTGGCGCGCTAATCGTTGCCGCGTATTTCGCAGGTGCAACCGAGTAATTGCTTCTGTCATCACGATTGAGCCGACATGGTTATTGTCCGGCACGGGTCTTGAATAGAGATCTGCGGCAAGGGTGTGACGATCCCAAGCAACGTCATGACGGGCTGGAGAGAAGAAATGCTATCGATGACTGCGGTATACCGAACCAGTTTTGTCACGATGATGATGGCCCTGGGATCGGTCTCGGTCGCTCATGCTGAAGAAAAGCAGAGCCCAGTTGGGTTTTTCGAAGGGGTGAAGTTTTCCGGCCATGTCGAGATCGGCCTCACCGTCAACACGGATGCGCCGGACAATCGCAAGAATTTCGGCCAATTATTCACCGATGCGTCAAGTCAGCTTTTGTTGAATCAAGCGCTGGTCACGTTGGAACGTCCGATCGATTCAACGGTGGATCGCATCGATGCCGGGTTCAAGCTTCAAGGGTTTTACGGTTCAGACGCGCGGTTTACCCATTTTCTGAACGAGTTCGATCGTTCGATCCATGATCGCCATCAATTGGACATCGTCGAAGCCAATCTTCAGGTCCATCTGCCCTATCTGACGGCGGGCGGGATCGATGTGAAGCTTGGTCAATACGCAACGCCGCTTGGTTTCGAAGTCATCGATTCAACCGGCAACCCGTTTTATTCCCATACCTATATCTTCAATTTCGGCTTGCCCTTCAAACATACGGGCGGCCTCATCACCGCCCATGTCAACGATACGCTCGACCTTTATCTGGGCGGCGATACGGGGGTGAATACCTCGATCGGCAGGGGCGACAATAACGGAGCCCCCGCCTTCATCGGCGGGCTCGGTCTGAACGGGTTGTTGGACGGCAAATTGACCGTTCTGGCACTTGCCCATATCGGCCCGGAAAATCCTACGGGCACACCCGGTGTGCGGGTCAATAGTGCCGCACGCACGATCAGCGATATCTATGCCACCTATAAGCCGACCGATTCCTTGGCGTTTACGACCGAAGTCAATTACATCAAGGATGATGGGTTCAAGGCCCAAGGGATCGGCATTGCCCAATATGCCCTTTATACGCTGAACGACACGGTGACGCTTGGGGCGCGCGCAGAGGTGTTCCGGGACGATAACGGGTTTTTCGTCTCGTCCTTCGCAGGACCGCTCGATCCGGTCAATGCAGAGCGCGGGTTTCCCGCCAAGGTGACGGGCGGCGGCAAGACGACCTATGGGGCCTTGACGCTTGGGTCTACCCTGAAGCCCGATTTGGGCGGGTTATTGTCGGGGGCGGTGTTCCGGCCCGAGGTGCGTTACGACCATGCCTTCGGCAATAGTCGGCCGTTTATCGACGGCAAGCGGTCGGATCAACTGACCTTCGCCGCCGATCTCACCCTGTCCTTTTAACCATCTCTGGCTCTTGGCTTGATCCGCGCTTGATCCGCACGTGGGGGCGTGCGGATCATCATTCCCCGGCATCAGCGCCTTCTTGTCGCGAGGATGCCGGGGAATATTTTTTCGACCAAAATGTAATGTTATAACATTTTTTCTTTACGAAGCGCATTGGCCTCTTTATAAAAAAGATATGTTATAACATAAAATAGGTCCGGCGATGCGTTTCGCACTGATGGTGGTTCTGGCGATGGGTTCCCTGGGGATCGGCAGGCCGCTCTCCGCCCAAACGGTAAGGGATGCCGAGGGGCTGGCTCCCCCACCGGTCCAGGTTGAGGTGATCGAGGTTACGGGGGCTCGGGTGCGGGCCGCCCGGCAGGCCGTGCAACCCCCGTTGGGGGCGACGATCAATCGGCTCGATCAAGCGGCCATCGCGGCGGTTCCCGGTGGGGTCGATGCGCCGCTCAATCAAACTTTGCAGCGCTTGCCGGGGGTGGCGGGCGATTCCTTCGGCCAACTCCATGTGCGCGGCGAACATGCCAATCTGCAATTTCGCTTGAACGGGATCATCCTGCCCGAAGGGATCAGCGGGTTCGGCCAGGCCTTATCGCCGCGGCTTGCCGATAAAATCGATCTCATCACCGGGGCCTTGCCGGCGCAATATGGACTGCGCACGGCGGGGATCGTGGATATCACGACCAAGGAAGGGGCGTTCGACCAAGGCGGGAACCTGACGGTGCGGGCGGGCGGGCCGGACGACCGCCAGATCGCGGCCGAGGTGGGCGGCATGATCGGCGGTACGGGCTATTTTCTGAGCGGGACCGTGAAGGATACGGGGCTCGGCCTTGAATCGCCCGATGGGCGCACCGTTCCGCTCCATGACCAAAGCCGCCAGGGGCAGGGCTTCTTACTGCTTGACCATGGGTTGGATGCCGATAGCAGGCTTTCGCTGATTTTGGGTGTATCGCGCAATGCCTTTGAGATCCCTAATCGGTCCGGCCTCCAGCCGATGATGGGGGTGGCCGTGAAGGGGATGCAAAATTTTACCAGCGATGCGTTGCGCGAAACCCAAAAGGAGATCACGGATTTCGGTGCCGTGAGTTATATTCTGACGCGCGGAACACTCGATCTTCAGGCATCCGTCTTCGGGCGCTTGTCGAGTTTGCAGTTTCGTCCAGATCGGTTGGGCGACCTGCTGTTTACCGGTATTGCAGAAGACGCCTATCGCCGATCGGTCGCGGCAGGCGCGCAACTCGATGGCAGTGTGAAACTGGGGGATCGCCATACTGCGCGCTTTGGTTTCCTTGCCGAAGGGGACCGGGCCACTGGGCGAACCCTGGCCCAGGTTTTGCCGGTTGACGCTCAGGGTCAACAAACCAGCGACCGGCCGCAGGCGATCTTGGATGAAAGTGCGAAGACCGGATTTACCTATGGGGTTTATGGTCAGGATTCAGTCAAACTGACGGACGCGATCACGCTCAATGGTGGGGCGCGCTATGATCTCGTCGATCAATTCATTCATGATCGGGCCTTCAGCCCCCGGGCCTCTCTGGTCTATACGCCGGATGCCGTCACCACGATCCATGCCGGTTATGCGCGGTATTTTACCCCGCCGCCGTTCGCGTTGATCGCCAATACCAGCATCCAAAAGTTTGTGGGAACGACGGCCGCCCCGCTGTCGTTGATCAATCATCAGCCCAAGGCCGAACGGGCCGATTATATCGATCTTGGGATCACCCGAACGGTCATTCCCGGTCTTACCGTGGGACTTGACGCTTACCTCAAGAAATCCCGCAACCTGATCGACGAGGGCCAGTTCGGTGCACCGATTATCCTGACCGCCTTCAATTACGCCCATGGCACGCAAAAAGGGCTCGAAACGGTGGTGAATTATACCGAAGGCCCGTTCGGTGGCTTTGTCAATCTGGCCGTAGCACGGGCCACGGGACGTCGGATCGTGTCCAGTGAATTTAATGTCGATCCGGGCGATCTTGCCGTCATCGCGGCCCGTCGCATCCCCCTCGATCATGATCAGATCGTCACCCTATCGACCGGGGTCAGCTATCGGTGGGGCGATCTCACTCTGTCGGGCGATCTTCTCCATGGCAGCGGCCTGCGCGCCGATGGGACGACGCCCAACGGTCGCGCCTTGCCGGATTATACGGTGGTCAATCTGTCTTTGGTGCAAAAACTGCGCGTCGCCGATCTTGGCAGTGGCAAGGGCAGTGGCGAGGGCGGTGGCGAGGGCGATCGGTTGACCCTGCGCCTCGATGTCGCAAACCTGTTCGATGCGCGTTATGAAATCCGCGATGGGACCGGTGTTGGGGTGGGTGCCCCGCAATTCGGTGCGCGGCGGGGGGTTTTCGGTGCAATCGGTGTGGATTTTTGACGGCATTGCCCTTGGGATCACAGAAGAGCCGGGGGCAATGCCGTGCGGGGTATGCCCCCCTTGTCAGCGTTTCGGCAACTCGGCCCCTTGGCCGAACAGGACTTTCTTGGCCTCTTCGCTCATGGTCGATGCAGTGCTGACCTCTTTGCCCTTGGCATAAGCCCGGATGGTTGCGGGCATGGCCGCGATCGTGTCGTGCCAGCGTTTGACATGGGGAAAATCGTTGAGATCCTGGCGTTGGCGCTCATAGAGAACGATCCAGGGATAGGCTGCCATATCGGCGATCGAATAGGCACCGGCCACGAATTCCCGATCGGCAAGGCGGCGATTGAGGACGCCGTAAAGCCGGGCCGTTTCCTTGACGTAGCGGTCAATGGCATAGGGAATCGGTTCTGGGGCATATTGGGTGAAATGGTGATTTTGGCCCAACATCGGGCCAAGCCCCCCCATTTGCCAGAACAACCATTGCAGAACCTCGGCGCGACCATGAAGGTCGCTTGGGATGAACCGGCCGGTTTTTTCGGCGAGATACAGTAGAATCGCCCCGGATTCAAAAATGGACAGTGGCGCACTGCCGTCGGCCGGGGCATGGTCGACCAGGGCCGGCATCCGGTTGTTGGGGGAAATTTTCAGGAAGTCCGGCTCGAATTGCTCGCCCTTGCCGATATTGACCGGCTTGATCGTGTAAGGGGCACCCACTTCTTCGAGGAACATCGTGATCTTGTGGCCATTGGGGGTCGGCCAATAATAGAGATCGTACATCAGTCTGGGGCTCTCTTGTGCGGGTGGGTGATCCTGGCATGGTCGGGCATTCGATCGCGGGTTCGCCTTGGCGTAACCCCCGATACGATCGCCCGATTCAGCCACTGACAAGGGACATAGGGCGCAACCGACGTGCCGACAAGCACCCTTGCGGCATTTTCCGATCGCCACCCCCGTACACGGCCAGGGACGGCACCAGATCTGGGCGATTATGCCCTGCCTTTTAAAATCCTGCGTCGCAGTTGATGGCGCATTTCACCCACCTGCCAGCACAAAAGGCCGGGCAGGAAGATGACGAGATCGCGGATGCGCCGGGCAAGCGCCATGGCAAGCGCCGTTTCGGGGGCGAGGCCCAAAAGACTGCCGAACAGGACGAAGCCGCCTTCTTGAACGCCGACGGCACCGGGCACCAGAAAGGCTGCGGAACTGATCGCCTGCGCCACGGATTCTAGCAAGCACGCGTCATAAAGCGAGATCGTCCGTCCCATGGCCGACAGGGCGAACCAGATTTCACCCGTGCCCAGCATCCAGCCGACAAATTGCCAAAACACACTTCCGACAACCCGACCGGGACGGCGGTATGTCACGCGGATCATGCGATCGAGCCGCCCAGCATTGCCGACGAGATCGCCCCAATGATTGCCGAAGAGGGTGGCGACGAGTTTTGCACCGATCGCGACGATGCCGACCTGTTGAACGACATAAAACAGCGCCAAAAGCGGCACAACGGTAAGCAGGCCAAGCCCGATGCGCCACACAATGGCGGCATCGTCGAGCCGCAGCAGCAAGAGGACGAGGCCCGTGATCGTGAAGAGAAATTGGCTGACCATGGATAAGGTAATATCGGTGATCAGACTGGCCGCGACCGTGGCGGCACTGAGCCCACGCTGCACCAAAAGGCGATAGGAGACGACCTCTCCCCCGATCCGGGCAACCGGCAATAGACCGTTCACGGATTCCCGGATCCACACAGCATAGACCATCCGGGGCAGGGACGGGCGGCCGCTGACGAACAGTAAACGCCACGCCTCGGCATTGACGATCATCGGCACCGTGTGAAACAGACTGGCCCCGATCAAGCCGAAACCGCCTTCGGCCAAGGTTGACAAGACGAGAGACATGTCCTGCGCGACGAAGAGGCCGACCAGCAGAAGGAGACCGCCAAGCCCGAAGATGAGGACGGTTGGAATCATCGGCCGCTCGCGGCCAGGGCCAGATCCGTGAAACTGGTGCGGGCGATCCCGTTGGCTGCAAGGGATTCTTTGACACGGGGGCTGATGAGGGCGGCCAATTCATCGGCATGATGATATGTCGGCATGGTTTGGGCCAAGCCGGGGGTGAGGGTCGTTGCCGGATGGAAATAAATCTCGCTTACCCCGTTGGGCAGATGGGGAATGAGGGCAAGGAGTTTTTCTTCGTCCATCGCCCCCGACCAGGCAAGACCGAATACCTGATCGTTGGCGACGAGGCCGCGTTTGCGTACCGCCGCCCGCAATTGCCGCGTCCAGAGGCGCAGGGCCGCGTCTCCAAAACCGGCTGCCGCTGGACCCCCGGTCGCAGCCGCAATCGGTCCGTGGGGTTCATAGGGGATCCGCATTGCCTTCAAGCCGAATTCCTGCCCGATATCGAGGATGAGCCGGGCGACGGTCGGATGAAGGTGGATATGCTTATGGGTATTGACATGGTCGAGCGGCAGACCGGTTGCCGCAAACAGGCTAAATTGAGCGCGAATTTCACGGGCCAACTGGGCGCGGATCTGAGGCAGAAAGAAAAACCGAAACCCGGCCCGCACCATGGCGCTCGGAAAACGCCCATCCTGTCCGATGAGACCGGGTATCGCCTCGCGCGCGGAAATGGGATTGGCCTCGATGAGGGCAAGATGCAAACCGACCTTGAGGTCCGGCAAGCGCCGCGCCCGTGCGATGGCATCGGCGGTCGCAGCCTCCCCCATCATCAGGCTGGCGCTGGTCAGCACCCCCTGCGTATGGGCGGCCTCGATCGCCGCGTTCACGGCAAGATCGAGGCCGAAATCGTCAGCCGAGAAAATAACCTGTTTCAGGGTCTGACCTTAACCGTTCGAGATCTGACGACGTTCGTTCAGGAATTGGAAGAATTCCACCCCTTCGCGTAAACGGCGCTGCATCATGGTCGGGCTCATGATCATCTCGCCGACGAGGGAAGCGATCTTGCCGGACCGGAAATAGAACCGACGATAGAATGTTTCTACTGAGGTGAATATTTCCGTGTGGCTCAAGTGCGGATAGTGCAACGGGGCCATCTGCACGCCATGTTCGTCGATCAGGTCGGCATGTTCGATATCGAGCCAGCCATTTTCGACTGCTTGATTGAAGAGGAACGTGCCGGGATACGGGGCGGCCAGTGAAACCTGAATCGTATGCGGGTTGATTTCCGTCGCATATTTGATGGTTTCTTCGATGGTTTCCTTGGTCTCACCCGGCAAACCCAGAATGAAGGTGCCGTGAATGGTAATGCCGAGCTTATGGCAATTCTTGGTGAATTCCTTGGCGACTTCGATCCGCATGCCCTTCTTGATATTGTGCAGGATCTGCTGATTGCCGGATTCATAGCCGACCAACAGCAGGCGCAACCCATTCTCGCGCAGGACCTTCAGGGTTTCGTAAGGGACGTTGGCCTTGGCATTGCAGGACCAAGTTACGCCCAATTTGCCCAATTCGCGCGCAATCGCCTCGGCACGGGGCAAATCGTCGGTGAACGTATCGTCATCGAAGAAAAATTCTTTCACTTGCGGGAAATAATGGCGCGCAAGCTTGATTTCTTCGATCACATGGGCGACGGAACGGGTGCGGTAGCGATGGCCGCCCACGGTCTGGGGCCAGAGGCAGAAGGTGCAGCGGGATTTGCAGCCGCGCCCGGTATAGATCGAAATATACGGGTGCTTCAGATAGCCGATGAAATAATCTTCGATCCGCAGATGCTTTTTATAGACTTCGGTGACGAAGGGCAATTCGTCCATATTTTCGATGATGGCGCGATTGTCGTTATGGACGATGACGCCGTCGGCATTGCGATAGCTGATGCCGTTGACCTTGGACCAGTCCTGACCTTCGGCCATTTCTTTCAAGGTGAAATCGAACTCTTCGCGGGCGACGAAATCGACGATCGGGGCGGCTTCTAGGCTCTTATGAGCTTCGACGGCGACCTTAGCCCCGACGAAGCCGATCTTGAGATTGGGATTTTCCGCCTTCATCGCTTCGGCGACCTTGACGTCGGAGGCAAAAGACGGGGTCGAGGTGTGCAGGACGGCGAGGTCGAAGCTCTTGGCCAGCGGCAGGACATCGGCCAGTTTCTTGCGCGCGGGCGGGGCGTCGATCAGGGTCGAGCCGGGCACCAGGGCGGCGGGTTGGGCAAGCCATGTGGGAAACCAGAACGACTTGATTTCGCGACGGGCTTGGTACCGGGACCCCGCACCACCGTCGAAACCTTCGAAGGACGGCGCTTGCAGAAACAGGGTCTTCATCATGCCAACAGATCTCCTACGAGAAAGCGACGTTGCGAGGGCCGAACCGGGCCCACAAACGATCGATTTCCACCATCTTGAATAAGAGCAAGCGTCAGACGTCCTGCTCCAGGGTCAATTCACCAGTATCGCCGACGTGAAAGGCACTGTTGCGCCACGTCACGCGATGCCCGAAGAAACTGGCGATCAAGATCACCAGTGTCAAGGCGTCGCGGGCCGGTATCCAGACCGGCGACAATGGCCTCTGTCCCAAGGCGAAGCAACAGCTATATATCAGAGCGGTGCGCGTCGCCAAGCTTGCGAAGAGAATAAGCCATGCACTGGCGGCGAAGCCACTCAGCGGCAGTGCGATAAGTGCGAGGCCGACGGGATTGGTCAGGATCGATCCGGCAAGGCCCAAGGGGGTAATCGACCGGATCGTGCGGTGCCAGCGCAGTTCGTGGGCAAACAGGCTTTTGAAATCGGGCTCCAGCACGTAATCGTCGATGATATAACGGGATAAAACGGTTTTTAAACCCTGTGCGCGGACATAAAGGCCCAACATATAATCGTCGGCCAGATGGTTGATCAGGGCGGCAAACCCCCCGATCGCCGCGAAGGTCGTGCGTCGGATTACCATCGTCGCCCCGAAGCAACCGGCCGCCCCCCCGAACAGACGGCCGACCAAAACGGAAGGCAGGAACCCGAAATTGATGTGGGCCGCCCCGAAATCCGAACTCAATCCCCCGGTCGAATGCCCGCGATAGAGACAGGTGACGAGCCCGTTGCCCGGATCTTGAAGCGGCGTCGTCACCGACTCCAGATAATGCGGTTCAGCGCGCATGTCGCTGTCGGCGATGACCAGAATGTCATAGGGTTTGACCACGGCCATCATGTTTTGCAGGTTGCAAATTTTATAGTTTGTGCCGCCCAGCGTCTCGTCGATCACGAGATGGATGTCCCGTTCGGGCAGATCGGCGATGACTTGGCGGGCGACGGCAACCGCCGGATCGCTGTCCCGATGGGCGCCGATCACCATCTGCACCGGCCCCCGGTAGGATTGACGGGCGAAGGAGACCAAATTTTCGTAAAGTCCAGGATCGGCACCGCAAACCGGCTTCAGAATCACGACCGATGGATGGTGGGATGCTGTCGGCAGCGGTGTGCTGCTGAACCGCCAGACCGCGACGAGGGCGATCGCGAGATAGACGCACCCAGCGCCAGCCAAGATTAGGAGGATCGAACCGGGCCAGTAAAGCAAATCGAAAAGCACGATAAGAGATACTCTCGCAATGCCGCATCGCGTGCGCGCAGAAAGATTTAAGGATTTACCACAAGGCGCGGCAAAGTCACGATAGCGGCCAAGCCCGGCATGGTCGCACCTGGATCGCGATCGGTAAGACGAATGGTGCCGCCATGGAGCCGGACGACGGCTTTGACGAGCGAAAGCCCAAGGCCGTTGCCTTCCGTCGTACGGCTCGATTCCAGCCGAAAGAACCGCTCGAACACCCGTTCGCGCGCCGCTTCTGGGATGCCGGGCCCGCTGTCGGCGATCGTCAGGATGACGCTGCTTTGTGTTTGAGAAAGGGCGATGCGGATCATCCCAGGGCTTGGGGTATATTTCAGGGCATTTTCCAACAGATTGACGATGACCCGGCTCAAAAACGGTTGATTGCCCTGAACGAAGGTGGGGCTATCGGGGATTTCCACGGTCAGCCCATGGCCTTGATCGTCGATCACCGGCTCGTAGAGATCGACGAGATCGCGGACCAAGGTGCCGAAATCGACCGGCCCCATCACGGCGCGCGGGCTGCCGGCTTCGGCTTCGGCGATATCGAGCAATGCTGAAAAAGTGGCGAGCAACTGATCCGCATCGGCGATCGTATCGTGCAGGGTGGCGCGATAATGATCCATATCCGCCGGATTGCGCAGGGTCATTTCGATGCGACTGCGCAGGCGGCTTAACGGCGATCTCAGATCATGGGCGATATTGTCCGTCACTTGGCGCATGCCCGCCATCAGCCGTTCGATCTTGTCCAGCATGGCGTTCAGGGTGCGGGCGACCTGATCGAATTCATCGTTGCGGCCCCGTTCCGGGATGCGTTCGCTAAGATCGCCTTGCATCACACGCGCACTGGCCCGATTGATCGCCTGAAGCCGACCCAGAATCGTCCGGCTCATCAAGACGCCGCCCAAAATGCCGAGCAGCAGCGTGAGGCTGCCGGCGGAGATCAGGGCACCGGTGACGCGATCTTGCAGGGCCATGCGTTCGGCGAGGTCGCGACCGACCAGAAGCTGGTAATTGCCGGCCAAGAGAAAACTGGTCGCCTGGGCCACATGGCGTTTGCGTTTCGAGCCGGGTTCCGGCGAATCGAGGGTAAAGCGCATCCACCCGTCGGATCCGACAGTCACATCCGGCCAGCGGCTGAGATTGCCCGCGAGTGGCCGCAGATCGGCATCGGTCAAGAGGTAGAGAATGGATCCGCCCCGATCGGGGCTTGCCCGTTCACTGATGACTTGGACGAGCCCCGACAGGCCCCGTTGGCGATATTGTTCTTCGAGACCAGTAATCTCGGCGTCGATGGTTTCATCGGTCTGTTGATCGGCATAGACGACCGTCTGCCAATAGATCAGGCCCAAGACCACCAGCATCGAGGTGGCGAACAGGCCGAAATAAACCAGAAGAAGTCGAAACGTACTGGTCCGAAAGAGTTCAATCAAAGGCTCTCAGGCAGTATCCTGCCCCCCGTACCGTATGCAGCATTGGTTTGTCGAAACCCTTGTCGATTTTTTGGCGCAGCCGACTGATATGGACGTCGATCACGTTGGTTTGGGGATCGAAGTGGTAATCCCAAACTTGTTCCAACAGCATGGTGCGGGTCACGACATTATCGGCATGACGGGCCAATACTTCGAGCAAACGAAATTCGCGCGGCAGAAGTTCGATTTCTTGATCGCCCCGGCGCACGATCCTGGCCAAGAGATCGATTTCCATATCGCCGACCCGAATCTTCGTCTGGGTTTTGGCGGGCGATCCGCGCCGCAACAGGGCTTCGAGCCGGGCTTGCAGTTCGGAAAAGGCAAAGGGTTTGGTGAGGTAATCATCGCCGCCCGCCTTGAGCCCGCGCACACGGTCGTCTACCGCGTCGAGGGCGGACAGGATGAGGACCGGGGTGACGTTTTCCGCCGCCCGCAGGGCCGCGATGATCGACAGCCCATCAAGACCGGGCAGCATCCGGTCGATGATCATGGCGTCGAACGTTTCCGACATGGCGAGAAACAAACCCTGACGGCCATCGCCCGCATGGTCGACCGTATGGCCGCTTTCACGCAAACCCTTGACGAGAAAGGCGGCAGCCTCGCGATCATCTTCAACGACCAAGAGCTTCATGATGTCGTCTCGATCTTGGAGGGGAAGTGAACGACGCCCTCTTCTGAGAGGAGGGTCGCCGTTTTTAGCGTTTATATGGCTTACGGCGGCAAGTCCGTTTGGCATGAATGCCGCCGTAAGCGCGTCTCTCACGCCGTCAAGGCTTATCCCTTTTTCTCTTCAGGGGGAATGGCGATGAAGACGTTCTGACCGCGCCTGCTGATCAACAACAGGACGGCCTTGCCCGGTTGCGGCGTGGGTTTCAACAGGGTTGCGATGTCTTCCGGTTTGGCGACCGGTTGACTATTGACCTGGACGATGACGTCGCCCGCCTCAAGACCGCGTTCCGCTGCGGGACTGCCCGCCTTGACGCGGCTGACCAAGACGCCCTGTACGTCTTTCGGCACATTGAGACGCTTGCGTGCATCGGCCGTCAGGCTCGTGACGCTGACGCCGAGGGCGGTCAGTTTGTTGGCCTTATCGTCCTGGTCGTCGGCATTGTCGGTCCGGCTTGCAACCTTGCCTTCGTCGAGTTTTTCAATGGCGACTTGAAGGGTTGCGGGTTTGCCTTCATGCAGCAATTGCAGATCGGCTTTTTTGCCGATCGTGGTTTCTGCGACATAGCGCGACAGGTCGCGGCTCTTTTCGACGGGCTTGCCGTCGAATTTCTGGATCAAATCGCCGACTTTGACACCCGCCTTGGCGGCGGGGCTGTTGTCGACGACGGCGGCAACCAAGGCCCCGGCCGGGTGATCGAGGCCGAGCGAGCTTGCGATTTCGGCGGTGACTTCTTGAATTTGCACCCCAAGCCAACCGCGACTGACTTGACCGCTCGTCTTGAGCTGTTCGATCACGGATTTCGCCGTATTGGAGGGAATGGCGAAACCGATGCCGACCGACCCGCCATTGGGCGAATATATCGCGGTATTGATTCCGATGACGTTGCCGTCGAGATCGAAGGTCGGACCGCCGGAATTGCCGCGATTGATCGACGCATCGATCTGGAGATAGTCGACATAGCTCGAATCGGCGATTGGACGACCGCGCGCCGAAATGATCCCCTTGGTGACGGTGCCGCCCAAACCGAACGGATTGCCGACCGCGATGACCCAATCGCCCACCTTGGCCGTATCGCTATCGCCGAATTTGACGAAAGGCAGCGGTTGCGGCGCATCGATCTTCAAGACGGCAAGATCGGTGCGCGGATCCTTGCCGATGATTTTTGCCGGATGACGCGTGTCGTCGGCAAAAATCACGGTGACTTTTTCCGCATCGCCGACCACGTGATTGTTGGTCACGACATAGCCGCTGGCATCGATGATGAACCCGGATCCCAAGGCCATGGCCCGCTGACCGCCCTGCGGCGGGGCGGCGCCCCGGCGTTGCTGCTGATCGAATTCGAAGAAGCGGCGCAGGAAATCGTCGAACGGCGTGCCGCCAGGGCCCGGTTGCGGAAAGCCGGGGCCACCCGGACCGCTATGGGGATTGCGGCGCGGCGTCGGCGCTTCGTCTTCGTCGTCTTCGCCATCGCCTTGATCGTCCGGGCGGGCCGCACCCGCCTTTTGGACGACGGAGATGTTGACGACGGCCGGGACGACCCGGTCGACGATCGGTGCGAAACTCGGCAGTTTTTCAGCAAGGCTGCCGGGGGTCGCGTTGGCCGCTGCCGCATTTGCATTCGGTGCAAAAGGGATGGGACAGACCGCGAGCGCCGTGCCGAGCCCAAGGGCGAGCAAGGCATTTTTGGCGCGGCCGGTTGGTACCCAAGGGGAAAGAAGAGGGCGTATCATCGACAAAACGTCTCCTGGTACCAAAAAATACGATCGGGATTGTATCGCATCTCGATAGAGAACTGACCAATAAGATGCGCTTTTTTTTCTGAAAATGTCGCGACTTCGGGATTAAATTTTTTTAAGGTTTCCGACATCAGAAAACCGTGAGATCACCCCTAAAGTACCAAATCTGTAAAACACCACTTGAAATCGGAGCCTAATGTAAGGATCTATCAAGGGGCACGCATCATGATGGGCGAGGAGAGTGCCGCAAGGTCGGTCGGATCCGCAAGGGTGGGCTCGCCACGGTTCTGTTTTATGACGCAACGATGCAAAACGGCATAACGTGCGACGGCACATAAGGCGAAGCTCTGAATGTCTATGGATTGGGTGATCGATACCATTCGACAGAATCCCCTGTGGTTTTATTTTCTGACGGTCGCATGGACGTTCTTTGAAGGTGAGACTTTCGTCTTTTTTGCCGCGATCGCGGCAGCCAATGGGTTGATAAATCCTTATTATCTCTGCATCTGCGCATGGCTCGGCAGCTATTGCGGCGATCAGACATGGTTCTTTGCCGGGCGCATTCTGGGGCCGCCGGTTCTGCGTCATTATCCCGGTGTGCAAAGCCGTATCGACATGGTGCATCGCTGGGTGCGGGAATGGGGCACGGTTTTTGTTTTAACCTTCAGATTTATCTATGGAATCAGAAATTTCTCATCCGTGGCGATCGGCCTTTCGGATATGAGTATCAAGCGGTTTATGTTCTTGAATTTCATCGGTGCCGGGATTTGGTCGTTGAGCTTCGTCGTGACCGGTTATTTTTTCGGTGCCGCGATCAGCGAGACCATTGGGTCCTGGGGGCCGATCGCCCAATATGGTGCCTTGGCCGCGTTTCTCACCTTCGTTGCGGTGATCGTGCTTTACCTGCGCTGGCGCGCGCGGCGCGCGCGGCGGGACTCGCTGCTGCCCAACGAACGGCCCTAATCAAACGACCAATAGTTTGTGCATGACGTCCTCATGTCGGTTCATGCTGACGGATTTGTGTGTGGGCTGCTACTGAGGAGGAGGTGGTGGGCGGTGAGGGCTGGCGTCAAGGTTTTCAGCCCGAAGGAAAAATGCGGTGTCGTGCATCCACCGGCCAAGGCCAGACCGCAATGGGCGGCCTTGAGCAAGGCTCCCATTCGGTGACCGATATCGAGGCGGGTTGCGATCAGTTTTTTGGCCCCGATCGTGATCGCGGCTTCGGCAAAGCACTGGGCCTCGTCCGGGGCAATCGGTGCCGGCAGGACGAGAATCGGTTCGACATTGAGAGATGCGGCGAGTTGTCCCAACTGGGACCAGGCGGCGTGATCGTGACCGTCGATCCCCCCGGTATCGATGAGCACCGGGCCCGTCGCAATCGGATCGTCCGGGTCCATGCCGTGGGCGGTCGTCCGTAAGAGATGGTCCGGGTCCAAGGCGATGGGTTCGTGTCCGAGGACCCGTAAAAATTCGGCCAACTGCTCAAATCCACCCGGACGGACCCAGTCGGTGGTGAAAATCGCCGGAATTTTCTCGCCCGGACGTGCCGCCAATTTGGCGACTAAGGTGGTTTTTCCAGCGGCGGGCGGACCGACCAGCATGAATCGACTGCGATCGGCCGGCGGCAGTTCGGTAAAGCGCAAGGTGGCGCGCAAGGCCCCGGCGAGTCGTCGCTTTTGCCCGCCCTTTGTTGATAAGGCCGCTAAAAGTGTGCCTAAAAATGGCTGCTCCACCCCGTGCCAGGTAAGCGCGGTGGCAATCCGATCGCGATCCGTCACGACGGGCGTTGCGAGAGAGGCTTTGGTCAAGAACGCAAAACACCCGTCGGCATTCACCTCGTCATCGACCAGCAGCATATCGCCATGCTCGGCAAGGGCGGAGAGAAACGCGGTCTCATCGGGATTTTCAGCAGCGACGAATTTTAGGCGCATGGCAATCGGCCAATCGTTTCTAGTGCCGCATGGGGCCAAAATCATGGCGCAGGGCGACGATATCCCTTCTATAGCGTGAAAACTATTACCAGAGAATTGCGAGCATGCGCTTTTATGAGGGAGGGACGGCAATCCGTCCGATGGTTGCGCAGAATGGGGGGCAGCTTTCTGGGGGACTGGTGCCTCTTGCAATATAGTTTATATCCGCCATCTTTGATCGATTTGGTGGGTGATGACGGTAGGCTCAATGCCCGACAAACCCCATCGATGGGCGCAGAGTCATTGTTGACGACGGAATGGAGCCATGACGCAGAAAGCGGATCAGTTTAAAGCCGGGATGCGTCGGTTGGCCGCCGGTGTTTCAATCGTGACGACGGCCATCGATCAGGATTGGCGTGGCCTTACGGCAACGGCCGTTTGTTCGGTTACGGCAGAGCCGCCGACGTTGCTCTGTTGCGTCAATCAAAAAACCCAAGCCCATGATGCGTTGCAGGATGCGCGCATTCTGGCAGTCAATATCCTGGCCGAAAAGGATCGCGACCATGCGGCCCGCTTCGGCGGTAGCTTGGCGATGGCGGAACGGTTTACCCATGGGGATTGGGCACCGCTCGAAACCGGGGCACCGACCTTGATCGGGGCTTATGCCGTGTTCGATTGTCGTGTGACGGCTGCGATTCCCGCCGGGACGCATACGATCTTCATTGCCGAAGTCGTTGCCGTCCGGCTTTCTGACGAGGGAGCACCCCTCGTCTATGCCGGGGGCGATTATGCCGGGTTGCGGTCGCTTTTGGGGTGAGAGGCTGCGGCGATCGACAGTCGAGTGGCCCTCAAGACCGGATAAATAAAGTGTCGGGACCTGTCGTTGCCACGGAAAAAACACGAGATTTAGATACACATCGCCCGATCCGCCGATCGTTGCGCCGTGGTTCGGGCCACCGATCGAGGGTGTGCAGCAGTGTGATGCCCGTTATGGTGCGGGCCAGACAACACAGGTGAGGATGTTTTGGATTTAAATAGTCTTTTCGTGCTCATGCAGGTGGTGTTGATCGATGTTGCCTTGGCAGGCGACAATGCGATCGTTGTTGGGATGGCGGCAGCTGGCCTCAAAGAGGCAGATCGGCGTCGGGCCATTTTCTATGGCATTGCCGTTGCGACGGTGTTGCGCCTTTCATTTTCATTTGTGGCCGTCAATCTTTTGACCCTCATCGGATTGACCCTTGCCGGTGGGTTGCTGTTGCTGTGGGTTGCGTGGAAGATGCTGCGCGAGATTTTGCACAGCCGGGCCTCAAATATGGCGGGCAGTTCCGATACGGCGGACCGTCCGAAGAGCCTGAAAACCGCCTTGGTGCAGATCGTTCTCGCCGATATTTCGATGTCGCTCGACAATGTGTTGGCCGTCGCCGGGACGGCACGCGATCATGTGGAAGCCATGGTCGTGGGGTTGGTTTTGTCGATCGCCTTGATGGGATTCGCCTCGACCTTGATTGCCCGCTTGCTCCAGCGCTATCCCGTCATCGTCTGGTTTGGGCTCTTGATCGTGACGGGCGTTGCGCTGTCGATGATCCACCAGGGTGGCCTCGAAGTGCTTGCCCATGTTTCCCCCTGATCTGGGTGGGGTTGGGCCCGTTTTAGGCGATGATGTCGGGCAACAACATGCTTTCAAGCCGCGCCATGTGGTCTTTCAGGGCGAGTTTGCGCTTTTTGAACCGTTGGATTTGCAATTGGTCAGCCGTCTCGCTCCGCGCGAGTTGGGCGATGATGTCATCCAAATCACGATGCTCGCTTTTTAAGCTGGTGAGTTTTTCGCGAATCGCTTCGGTATCAAGATCCATGGGAGCATCAATGACAAAAGAGTGGGCCGATTGGCGGGGCGGGATCGCCGTGCCGCCTGTCGATCATCGCGGGCGATCATCGGATCTGGCAGCACAGGCCGGGTCGATAAAACACGGCCATGGGTGAGAAAGACAGGTTTTGAGAGCGATAGCCTGCACGGTGATCAGCCAGTATAGCAAATCGTGGGGCAGGATGGCACGGGGGATCGGTGTGAAAAATCACATGGCAGAAACTTTTTGGACCTATAGCGGCACCCTCTATAGCAACCCATCCGTTGCGAAATTATGTCTAGAACACCAGGATCGGCGCGGTCTGGATGTGAATCTCCTGTTGTTTTGCATTTTTACCGGTGAAGAATTGGGGGTCCGGCTTTCGGCACCGATGCTGCGCCGCCTTCGGCGCGCACTTTGTCCCTGGCGCATATTGGTCGTGACGCCGATCCGCCGGATCCGCCGGGTCGCGCGCGATCTTGTCGGTGACGGCACACTCTATCGTGCGCTGAAGCGGCTTGAACTTGATGCCGAACGCGGGGCGCAATCTCGGCTGATTGCTTGTTTTCAAGCATTGTCCGCCGATTGCGAGCCGCCCGGCCCCGATCTTGCGGCTGCCAATCTGCACCTTTATGCGGGGGCGTCCGTATCGCGTGCCTTTGCCGGTCTGCGCTGGCCTGCCGGGTGCTGACGGGTGGTTTCGTCCCAACGCCGCACCGTGCCGGAATCGAGATCGTAGAGATCCAAAATGCGTCCCAGGGTGTGATCGACCATCTCGTCGAGGGATTGAGGCTGGGCATAGAAAGCGGGGACCGGGGGCGCAATGATCGCACCCAGTTCCGACAGGTGAACCATGGATCGCAAATGCCCCGTATGGAGGGGGGTTTCCCGCACCATCAGCACAAGACGTCGGCGTTCCTTGAGGATGACATCGGCGGCCCGGGTCAAGAGACTGCTGGTGACGCCGGTTGCGATTTCCGACAGGCTGCGGATCGAGCAGGGGGCGATGATCATGCCGAGCGTGCGAAACGAGCCGGATGCCAAGGGGGCGGCTATGTCGCTTGCTGCGTAATGGTGATCGGCAAGATCGATGACGTCGGCAATTTTCAGACCGGTTTCAAGGGCGATGGTGATTTCCGCCGACCGGGACAAAACCAGATGGGTTTCGACCGGTAAGGGTTGCAAGAGTTCCAAAAGGCGCACGCCATAGCGCACACCCGAGGCACCGGTGATGCCGATGATCAGGCGCGTGGGGGAAGCCATAGTCACAAAAGCCTATCGATCGGGTGAGAAACAGGAGCCTTCTATTCAACAGGCGAGGGGGATAGGGTCAAGCCAATTGCGCGATCGGGCGGCACCCGCCGACACATGGTGTGCGAGATTGATGTTTTCAACATTCCAGTCCCGATATTCTTGCATATCGCAAGGGTCGAGCTATGGCGTCAAGGGTCTGTACAATTGTGACGATTGGGATACCGTTGAGGCGTCGTTCAATGCTTCCAGGAGAGTCATATGGCTGTCGAGGACCGGATCCGCAGTTTGCGTGATAAGCATGCTCAACTTGAGCACAGCATTCAAAAGGAAACCAGCCGAGCATTGCCGGATGCCGAGAAGGTGACTGAGTGGAAGCGTGAGAAGCTGCGAATTAAAGATTCGATTAACGATCTGGCGCGACAGGTCACTGTATAGTATAGTGTGTGGCATATCCGATCAGGACGGATATGACTGGAAGAAGGCCATCGCCCCTGAGGGCGGTGGCTTTTTTTATCGTCTGTTGTGGGATCGGTCTGGACACGCCGTGCGCGCAGTCTTGCATGGTTATGTCATATCTCGGTCGAGTTTTTGCAGCATGCGGCCCATCAGACTTTCCAGGCGCGCGCGATCAGGTTTCGTGAAGG